>CAZAMY010000424.1:0-3065 GCA_964485995.1 uncultured Sediminispirochaeta sp. | reverse complement strand
GGGAAAGCGATCGGGTTGCACCCGGGGTGGTTTTTATTCCCTTCCACTTTCACGAATCTCCGGCCAACCGTTTGACTAACGATGTACTTGATCCGGTTGCCAAGATTCCTGAACTAAAGGTGGCGGCCTGCCGCATAGAAAAGATGGAGTAGGGGGATTCAATGGCTTGCATTCAGCACCGCACGCATATAGTAGCCGGTGTGCTCGGCGGCGGACAGAGTCGCCGTTTAGGCCGCGATAAAGGCCTCATTGAGTGGAACGGCCGCAGCCTCATAGAGTGGGCGGTGTTGTCTGCACAACAGGTGGCGCAGCAAGTCTACGTGCTGGCGAAAAACCGACATTTTTATTCCGATCTCGCATGTCCGGTGCTGCCGGATTTGTACAGCACCTCCTCTCCGCTGAGCGGAATACTCACTCTATCGCCCTTTGTAAGAGAGTGGATGCTGCTGCTGGCGTGTGATATTGTCCTGTTTTCGGATGAGATACTACCGTATCTCTGGAAGCAGCGTGAAAGCGGAAAGGCCGTGGTGGTACGCTCGGAGGAGGGGCTGCAGCCCCTGCTCGGATTTTACCCTGCCGAGCACATCGGGTATTGGGAGGCGGCCTATCGAAGTGCTAACTACAAACTCCAAACAGTGCTCGAACAGATGCCGCGGGTGGAAATTGATGCGGCTGACCTGCCGAAGCCGCGCAACCTGGATGATAGTTTTCTCAATATCAACCGCGAGGAAGACCTGTATAGGCTAGAAAGAATTAGACAGAATACGAGGGTGAAATGAGTGAAGTAAGCAAGCGGCTGCCCATTGTGCAGTTCAACGGCGGTGAGCAACAGCGCAGGGACGATGAGGTAATACGCGAGGCGCATGTAGCTATTTATATTGATGAAAAACAGGTGCTCTCGGCACCCTGTCTCGACAGCGAACGGGAGCTGTTTGTCTACGGCGCTCTGTATACGCAACAGGGTATGTTACCTCAGGATGTGAGCCGGATCGAATGGAAAGGGCTGACTGTATTTGTACACCTGAAGGAGGGAGCTGCGCCGGCCGAGCCGACTCCCGGCCTCGTGCAGGTGCCTTTGGAGCCGCGCTTTTCCTCCAAATCGGTGAGCACGAGAGTCGCAGAGTTTCAACAGCTATCCGGCCTGTTCAAGGCGACCGGTGCCGTCCATGTAGCCGCTCTCTGCACTGCCGACGAGATTGTCTGCTGGTACGAGGATATCAGCCGCCGGACGGCAATCGACAAGGTGATCGGTAAATGGCTCTTGAGCACGCTGTCAGGGACACATGCTACTGCCGGCAGCAGACATCTGCATACCGCAGCAAAGGACCTGTTTCTACTCACTTCGGGGCGTATTTCCACTGATATACTTATGCGGGCAATTCGGATAGGAGTCCCGCTGATGGTTTCAGTAGCGCCGCCAAGTGACAAGGCGGTCGAAATTGCCCACAAATACCGCCTCACCCTAGTAGGTTTTGCCCGCCCGCCGCGCATGAATGTGTACAGCCACAGTATTCGCATTATCTGAAAACCGTGTTATATTTTAGCGAACTCATTCTTTTTCATTGGGATTTAGGGGGAAGTAGATGAAGAATCTTACTTCGAAGATTGTGCTCATGACAGTAGGAGTAGCCCTGCTGATCGGTTTGGTCACTGGTTTTTTTATGTCCAGCCTGCTGCTGCAGCAGAGTCGCGAAGGCTTACAGCTGTACGAAAATTCGTTGCGAGACGGGTTTGACCGGCTCATTAAGTATGAGGTGCAGACTGTGCACAGTATGCTCGCTACGATTAAAGAGATGGAGGAAAGCGGCCGCTTTGGACCGGAAGAGGCCAAAACCCTGGCCGCCGACATCACCCGTGAGCTGCGGTATGGCGACGACGGCTATTTTTGGGTCGACACCAGCGAAGGTAAAAATGTTGTGCTGCTGGGCCAGGATGTCGAGGGTACCAACCGCATGGATCTTCAGGATGTAAAGGGGAACTACATTATCCAGGAGATTGTGAAGCAGGGCTTAAAGCGGGGCGGAGGCTTTACCGACTACTGGTTTCCCAAGGCCGGCGGAGACGAGGCTCTGCCGAAACGGGGGTTCTCGCTGCATTTCGAGCCCTACGACTGGGTTGTAGGTACCGGTAATTATACCGACGACATAGATGCCATAATCGAGGAGCAGGAGGCCAGCTTTATTCAGCAGGCCCGGGCTGCAACCACCCGCATGTTACTAGTTATTGGCGCGGTCTTGATTGCCGGCATACTTTTCGCCTATTTCTTCAGCCGCAGAATTGTGAAGCCGGTCAAGCAGGCCGACCGTTTGCTGGAGGAAATTGCCGAAGGCGGGGGCGATTTAACCCGCGAGCTGCATGTATCCGGCCGGGACGAGATTGCCGATCTCACCTCGAATTTTAACCGCTTTGTAACTACCCTGCGCTCGATCGTGAACTCCGTGAAGGACGAGGTGGGCCGGGCTCATGAACAGCGGGATGCCATTGTGGCCGGTTCAACCGAAACTGCTTCATCAGTAGAAGAGATTTCTGCAACCAGCAGTTCAATCCATTCGCAGGTCGAGAAGTTGAACCAGCAGGTAAGCGATACCTCCGGATCAATGGAAAAAATTACCTCAGTGGTAACTATGCTCGAAAGTCACATCAGCAATCAGGCCTCTGCTGTGGAGGAGTCGGCAGCTTCAATTAATGAAATGGTCGCTTCTATTCAAAACGTGGCTACCACTACCTCCGATAAAAAAACACGGATTGAAGAGCTGCTGAAGTTCACCAAGAGCGGCCGCGAGGAGATATCCCGTACCGAAAAGAAGGTCGATGACCTGAACGCCAGGGTGTCGGAGGTGATGAATATTGTCAGTATGATCAATGACATTGCCGATCAGACCAATCTGCTGGCTATGAACGCCTCGATTGAAGCGGCGCATGCCGGGGAGTCGGGACGCGGATTTGCGGTGGTTGCCGGAGAAATCAGAAAGCTTGCAGAATCCTCTTCAAACAATGCCAGTCAGATATCCGATACACTGGAAAGTACAGTAGACAGTATCTCCGAACTGAAAACCTTTACCGAG
>CAZAMY010000423.1:0-3068 GCA_964485995.1 uncultured Sediminispirochaeta sp. | reverse complement strand
AAAATGCATTTCATGTTTGACACATTCAAAAGGATAGAGTAGGATAAAAAGACAATATTATAAGGAGGCACTATGCTGATTCTTATCTCTGATGCCTTTGATCCATCATTACCGGATAAGTTAAAAACATTTGGCGAAGTTACTACCGATACAGACCGTCTGGCCGAGGCCGATGTGGTGCTTGTACGGAGTAAAACGAAATGTACCAAAGAGTACATCGATTCCGCACCCAAGCTTAAGCTCATTATTCGCGGCGGAGTCGGAATCGACAACATCGATAAAGAGTATGCCGAGAGTAAGGGCATTGAAGTGAGAAACACTCCCAACGCTTCTTCAATTGCCGTGGCTGAACTCGCGTTTGCACTGATGCTGAGTATCCCGAACCACATTGTGGTCGGACACAACAGTATGCAGAATGGCGAGTGGTTGAAGAAAAAGCTGAAACGAACCGAGTTGTACGGAAAAACCCTCTGTCTGGTCGGTATCGGCAATATAGCTACCGAGGTGGCCAAACGGGCCGCCGCTTTTGGTATGAAGGTTGTGGCATATGACAAATTCGTGCACGAGAGTAAATGGGCCGAAATGAAGCCCTCTCTCGAGGAAGGTGTCAAAGAGGCTGACTACATCTCTCTGCACCTGCCCCTCACCGAGAGCACCAAAGGCTTAATCAACAAGGATATCATCAAAGCCTGCAGCAAGCAGCCGGTCATTATCAACACCGGACGGGGACCTACGGTTGACCCGCACGACATCAAGGAAGCCCTCGAGAAGGGTTCGGTAAGCTTTTTTGCCACTGATGTATGGCCCAGCGATCCGCCGCCGAGTGACGACCCGATTCTGCAGGCACCGAATACCCTGTTGACCCCCCATATCGGGGCCAACAGTGTGGAAAACCTGCTTCGCATTGGCGATGAAGCGTACGGAATTATAAAAGAAGCCGTTGATGGAGGAAGAGTATGAATCGAAAACTGAATTTCTATGCCGGTCCTTCAACCCTGCCGGTTGAGGTGCTCGAGGAGCTGAAAAATAATATAGCCGATTACCACGGCGAAGGGTATTCGATTGTCGAGGCCAGCCACCGTGGAAAAGTATATGATAATCTGCACAACGAGACTGTGAGTCTGCTGAAAGAGCTGATGGGCATTCCCGATAACTACTCGGTACTGTTCCTGGGCGGCGGAGCGACACTGCAGTTTTCAATGGTGCCGATGAACATGCTGAGCCCCGGTAAAACCGCCGATTATGTAAACAGCGGCGCCTGGGGCGGCAAAGCGGTAAAGGATGCCGGGAAAATCGGCAAGGTAAACGTGCTCTGGGACGGAAAAGACTCTAATTATGCCACCCTGCCGGCGCCCTCTGATGTGAAACCTTCGGACGATTCGGCATACGTACACATCACCTCCAACGAAACCATCGGCGGTCTGCAGTGGAAAGACTGGCCCTCTATCGGCGATACCCCGCTGGTGGCCGATATGTCCAGTGATATACTCAGCCGTCCGGTACCGGTGGAGAAGTTTGCGCTGATCTATGCCGGTGCTCAGAAGAACCTCGGCCCGGCCGGTGCTACCATCGTAATCGTGCGTGACGACGTGTGGAAGAATGCGCCTGACGATCTTACCGCGTATCTGAGCTATAAGACCCATGCGGAAAAGAATTCACTTTACAATACCCCACCAGTGTTCTCCATTTGGGGAATCAACCTGGTACTGAAGTGGATCAAAGAGATGGGCGGTGCCTCCGCAATGGCAGAGCGTGCCGAGAAGAAATCTCAGCTTCTCTATAAGGCTATGGAAGTGAGCGACGGGTTCTACCGCTGCCCGGTGGATCCGAAGTACCGGTCTACAATGAATGTAGTGTTCCGGCTGCCGAGTGAAGAGCTGGAAGCTCAGTTCATCAAAGAAGCGGAAACACAGGGAATGCTGGGGCTCAAGGGTCATCGCAGTGTTGGCGGATGCCGGGCGTCTGTCTACAATAGTCTGCCGCCGAAGGATGTCGAGGCGCTCGTAGATTTTATGAAGACCTTTGCAAAGCAGCACGGGTAGACTAAACTATATATAGTAGTTTATGAAAATTGATGAAACCAACATTGAAATAATCAAACATCTCCGTGATGGGCGCAAGTCCTTCAGTGCAATCGCTGAAGCGCTCTCCATCACGGAGAATACCGTTCGTTCGCGGGTCAACAAGCTGCTCGAGGAGGGGATCCTCGAGATATCCGGACTGGTCGACCCGGAATCCCTTCCAGGCCATCGCATGATTATCATCGGAGTGAAACTATCAACAGTCGAACTGGTCCGTATGGGCAAGGAGTTCAATAATCTCCGCGGAGTTGTATCGGTGAGTGTCGTGACCGGGCGTTACGACCTGATCGTGCAAGTTCTGTTGAATGAGAACGAAGGGTTTGGACTGCTGGAGTTCTTCACCGAAGAACTGTCTCGAATCGGTGAGATACAAGAGGTCGAAACGTTCGTCGTGTATCAGGGATATAATTTAAGGGTTCCGTATATCTTATAGGAGGATAGTCATGTCAAAGACCACACCCTTGCATGCAGTATACAAGCAGTATGAAGGGGTAAAGCTGATCGATTTCGGCGGATGGGAACTGCCCGTAAATTTCGAGCATGGGATCATCGAGGAGCATCTGGCGGTTCGCAAGAACGCCGGTGTGTTCGATGTGTCGCATATGGGCGAGATCATGATAGAAGGGACTGCCAGCGAAGAGTTTGTAGATTGGCTGGTTACGAACGACGTGAAGTCAATGGACGACTACCAATGTCTTTACAGTCCTATGTGTTATCCTCACGGCGGCGTAGTGGACGATCTTATGATCTACCGCTATTCAGCCGAAAAATACCTGCTGGTAGTAAACGCCGCGAATACGGACAAAGATTTCGACTGGATCAGCAAAGAAAACGATTGGATCAAGAGGGCAGATAATGCTCCCTCTATAAAAAACGTGTCCACGGACTGGGCGCAGATAGCCCTGCAGGGACCAAAAGCCAACGATTACCTGCGGGAAATCGCCGGTGAGATGGTAGATGCAATCAAATTCTTCCGGTTCCAGGACG
>CAZAMY010000422.1:0-3068 GCA_964485995.1 uncultured Sediminispirochaeta sp. | reverse complement strand
CGCCCATATGTATGCTCAAAGTAGCAATCGAGGCATCATCTGCCGTGAGCGCGGCTGTGCCGTCGCCTTTGTGGGCATCTCCATCGATTACCCAGGCGGTACGAATCTGACCTTCGGATTGCAGCCGGCGAATCCCGATGACGATGTCGTTGATGATGCAGAAGCCGTGTCCGAAATCGGCGTGGGCGTGATGGAAGCCGCCTCCAAAATAGAAGCAGAACTCTGTATTCAGCGAGTTTCGCATGCACTGCAGACTGCCGGCGGTTCGGGTCCGCATAATTGGGAAAATATCGGTAAGCGGGCTCTGTGCGAGTTCAGGCTCATAACGGTTGTATCGGCCGTGTTCATCAATCAGTTCGTAGGCCTCGAACAACAGCGCTTCCAGCCTGTCCGAATAGAGGTCTTGTACGTAGGACGGGCTGTGCACACGGGAGATATCCTCGCGGGTAATCTCTTCGCTCTGCTCGGTCGAAAGCAGTGCATCCATATGCGGTCCAATACCTGTATGTTGCTGAAGGGCTTCGATGGTTGCAGTAGCCCGGGTGTCGAGAACCGGAATCTGCATACCGAAATGCTGAAGCCCGGGAAGGTTCGGATAAAAAAGTAGTTGCATGCTCTCTATTGTAAAAGCTTTTATTTATTCTCTCAAGCGGGGATCACTTCAAGAGCTTGCCTTGATGTAAAATATATAATAAATTGTATATAACAATATTCTCTGTTAGGAGGGGAAATGGCTTTTCTCTATGCAATCGGCGGCTTTATCGTACTGTTTTTCGGTTTTCAATATCTGATGGTGTTGAAAATGAGGCTCAAAAAAGGAAAAGATGCTCCTGAGTTAGCGGGTAAGTATGCCAAGGCGGTGCAGTCCGGCCAAAAGAGTATGTTTTATTTCTACAGTCAAAGTTGTGGTGCCTGCAGGTCAATGACTCCGGTTATTGAGCAGTACGCCCGAAAGAATCCAAACTACTTCAAGATTGATGTACAAACTGACATGGAAACCGCCCGAAAGTTCGGAGTGATGGGAACCCCCTCTACGGTGATTATCGAAGGTGGGAAGATAGTAGAGTTCCTGGTCGGCCCGGTTTCTGAAGAGAGACTGGGTGCTTTGCTGTAATACTCGCATTGTTTTGACATAACCGGTCCTATTGTCTATGTTTGTATAAATGAAAGCAGCAAGACAGGACTCTACTGATACACATATATTCTCTCTCATCACCTTAGTACGCAAGCTGCCCCAGATTCATCGGCACTACAAAACCAGGCTCAGCCTTTTTCAGGCCAACGTAAATTACTCTCGCCTGCAAATGGCGGCGGTGCTGGCCGCCATTATCGGATTGATAACTTTGGTATTTCTGCAGCCGCAGGTACTGCTGCTGAGGTATGTATATGCAGTTCTCAGCGCCGTCTCACTGCTCTGGGGTCTGCTCGGCTTTATCTGTACCCGTCTTTCCCGGGAACACCGGCGGTTCTTTGATGCCCTACTGTTTCATTCCGCCACAGTATTTTATGTAGTCTGGGCAGTGATGCATCTGCATTTCAGCGGGGGCGGACTGCTTGGCTTTGCAACCTATTCTGCGGTCATGATTGCAGTACCGGCCATTTTCTCACTTTCTCCCTTCTATGCCCTGTTCCTCTGTGTAGTAAGCGTACTGCTCGTTTTTTCTCCGGTACATGTGGTTTCCCATCCACCCATAGCGTTTACGCAACAGGAAAATGTCTTAATTTTCAACACCCTCCTGTTTGCATGGTTTGTTGCCTTTCTGCATTATCTGACCACCGTTGAAGTCTTTCTACTGCGGGATACTCTATTCGAAAAGGAGCGTAAGGCCGAACTCGCCCTGGCAGGGGGCAATTTGGGATACTGGACCTGGGATATTGAGAACGAGACAATCGAAGTGGATGAGAGGTGGTACTCTATGCTCGGATATTCGCAGCAGAATCCCTCCTTCTCGTTTGCAGAATTCTTTGCAATGGTACACCCCTCCGACCGAAAGCAACTGGCCGAAGCGATTCAATCCCATGTGCAAGGAAGCTCCGATAAATACAGGCACTACTTTCGTATGCTCACCGCTGCGGGAAGTTGGAAGTGGGTATACGCGGAAGGACAGATTACCCTTCGTTCTGCCGAGGATGAACCCCTTTTCATGCACGGAATTCACCAGGATATCCAGACCAGCCGTACTCAGGAGCAGCGCCTGCGCGAAAGTGAAGCCCGCTTCAAGGCCTATACCGAAAATGCCCCGGTAGGAATATTTATTGTAAAAGACTACCGGTTCACCTATGTGAATCCGGGGGCAGTAAGAATCACAGGATACTCCGAGGATGAGCTGCACGATATGCGCATCACCGAACTGACCCACCCGGACGAGTACCGGCAAGTTATGCATGGGGTGTTTAATATCCTCCGCAAAGGTATTATCGAGAACGAGTACGTGTTAAGAGTGCTGACCAAGGAAAAAGAGGTTCGCTGGGTAGAAATAAGGGTCAGCCGTCTCAACCTCCAGGATTCGAATTATCTGCTTTCAGTGGTTGATATAACCGCCCGGAAAAATGCCGAGATCCGGCTCAAGGAGTACGCTACCTTCGATGAGCTGACCGGGATTTACAACCGAAGAGTCGGGTTGACTATGCTGGAGCACGAACTACACACGGCCCGTCGGGAGCAGCAGCCCCTCAGCGTCTGTTTTGTGGATGTGAATGGACTGAAAAAGGTAAACGACACCTTCGGACACGATGAAGGCGATAAGTTGATACAGATAGTGGCGGAGACAATGCGGCAGCAGCTGCGGCGGGGAGATTTGTTGTGCAGACTGGGCGGTGATGAGTTCTTGATGGTATATCGCAACTGCAGCTGCCAGAACGGATTAAAGATCTGGGAGAGAATTGAGGCGGAACTCATGCAGCTTAATCAGTTCTCGGAGAGGCCGTATGAGATCAGTGTGAGCCGGGGTATTCTAGAATATGACGAATCAGTACACTCGGATGTGCACGAGTTCCTAAACCATGCCGATAAAATCATGTACATCCACAAAGATCAATATCGCGCCCGTATGCGAGAAAAACTCAGC
>CAZAMY010000421.1:0-3080 GCA_964485995.1 uncultured Sediminispirochaeta sp. | reverse complement strand
TATATAGTAACTGTGCGCCGGAGAAAAGAAATCGTCCCAGTTGATGGGCTCCCAGTCGGTGAGTTCATGAATCGGGGTGATAATTCCACTATGCACCATTTGCAGGGTACCGATTTCATACAGGTGAAATACATGCGGCGCATTGCCGGCCTTTGAGGCGGCTTTCACCTTATTGAGCGTGTCGTTATAAGATCCAGTGTATTGGACCTCTACGGTGATGTTGGGATTCTCAGCCATGAAGTCGTCCACAATCCCCTGAATCAGTTCGATACGCGAACCTCCCATCGCATGCCAGAACTGAATGGTCACCGGTTCGGTGATTTCAACCATCTCCTTCTGTTCAGCAGCGCTCTCTTGCTGCCCCCCCGCAAACAGGGGTGCTGATAGCAGCACTAACACGACCAATAACAGTGTTACCTTTTTCATACGGCCTCTCCTTTTGTAAATTTTTTTGAGATTGCTTTATTTGCAGTTTAACAATAAACTAACAAATACCTAACATTAATAATTAAACGCCCGATTTTTGAATTTGTCAAATTTTTGTGTGGATGAAAGAATTGATGAGAAAAACAGTTAAGCATGTTCAAAGAGTGATTCCTTTTCTGCTACTCCTGCCGCTCATTTTCGTGGTGTGCGTCAACTCCGAACGCAGCCCATCTGATCCGGCTGCTTCCGAAGTCCCGGCAATAACTCAAAGCGAGATAGAAACTCCAGAGACACTGCCCGCCGAAACCTTCCGCGAATATCTTGCCTTGAGCCGACCCGGACCAGTTATCCCGGGCCTGTTCGAGGCGGCAATTCCGCAGGGGATGGCTTATATTCCTGTCGCTGATGCGTTCCTCATTTCCAACTACATGTTCGACGGCCGTACCGCCGCCCTCACATTGGTAAATGCATCGACCGGCCTGCAGGAGAAAACTGTATGGATCTATAATAACGACGGCAGCCGGCATACCGGGCACATGGGTGGTGTAGCAGTCTCACAAGAGACGGTCTGGATCGCCTCGAGCCGCCATTTTTATCCACTGCAGTTATCGGTTCTACTGAACACCGAGGATGGAGCCGAACTCTCACTGCCGGAACCATTGAGCACCGAAGTAACCTGCTCAACTGCCGCCAGTGCCGACGGGGTGCTGTACATTGGCGAGTTTCGCAGCAGCGACGGCAGCTACTCCACCCCGCAGTCCCATGCCTTCGACAACGGCAACCGTGCACTGATGGCCGCCTTCGAACTCGACCCGTCTACCGGCGCTTTGGCGACGTCACAGATCAGCGATAATTTTGTGTACCCGGACTACTTTCTCTCGATACCCGATGAAGTACAGGGTGAGGCTTTTTACAACGGACATATCATATTGAGTCGCTCATACGGCCGTACTAACAACAGCCGGCTCTCGGTCTACACCTCTCCCCTCGAGGGGCCGCCGGACGCAAGCTTTACCTTTTCGAACGGCACCTCAGTTCCAGTTCGGCATCTCGATTCTTCGCGGGAAATAAAGACCATCACCGCTCCGCCGATGACAGAGGGGATCACACTGTTTTCCGGAGAACTGGCCCTGCTGTTTGAATCCGCCGCAGACAAATACCGCCGGACGGCCCGTTATCCCCAGGACAGAATACACATCATTTCACCCGAATTGCTGACAAAACGCCCCCAACAGTAGCTTTCCCGCCTACTCTTCTTCAAACCCGCTGAGTACATACTCTATATGCTCGAACTCCGCCCCACTGGCAACTGCAAACTCCAGAAACTGTCCGGCCAGCAGGCGCAGTTCATCCCCGGACCGCTTCGAAAAAGCCTCTATGCCGATTTGGCTCGGCAGGGTATCGAGGCGGTGTTTGATCATATTTGCGCTCACAAAAATTGGAACCCAGCGATACATCTCCAGTGAATCCGGAACCGGCTTCAACCCGCTCCGCTTCACCGCCGCCAGCCCCTCGCGGCTTGCTTTGAGCATCAGCTTCAGCAAATCCCCACGGGCTGACAGGCGCTTGAGAGTTCCGCCGGCATACTGCAGCGCCCCCAGCATCGGCAGCCGCACCAATGCCTGGCTCAAAAATACCGCTTCCATCGACTCGGCATGATGCACCGGTATCCCCGCGTCGCTTATCACCCGGTCTATTTTAGCCTGCTGCTCCGATACCGGTCCTCTGAGTTTACCGAGGGTAATACCCCAGGGCTCAGCATCGTCCTCGCCGCGCTCACAGAACTTCACCACAGAACCCTTGGATTCTTTCTCCAGCACCACGGACATACCGGGAAAAGCAAACAGCACTTGCTCCGCCCCCACTTGATCGGCCAACACCTCGGCCCAGTCACTCATCCCGGTCACATAACTTCCGATCAGAAGAACTTCTGCCCCATTCCGACCTTCGCCGGCGGCCTTACCGGCCAACTCGAGCGCAGCATTCATATGTTGGGCGCGGACTGCAACAATCACCACATCATATACTCCCTGCGGTTCGGACTGCACGGAAAGATCAACTCTGACAAATTGACCGGTGATTACATCTTTCAGACTCACCCCGCTCTCCCGGATTTGATCAGCACGAGCACTGTTGTCAATCAGAACTACTTCATGCCCGCCGGAATCCAGCTTATATCCAAGATAACTGCCGAGCGCCCCAGCCCCGATAATTGCAATCCGCATTATTAACTCCTTCAATTCCTAATCCTGAAGATAGTTCAGAATGATTCGCCATTCAGCCAGTTTATCCTGCCAGCGCTTATGCGTCCTGGTCGGAATAGGGCTGCTCGAGGGCAGCCGTATAAAATCCAGTGTCTTCAGCTCCGGCACGCGTTCTCGCGCATCGCCTCCATACAGTTCCTTCAATCCGCGGTAGAAGCCCTGCTCCGCTTTCCGGCCGTTAAAAAGCACCAGCCTGATGCCCGCAAACTGCCGCAGCAGCCCCACTACATCATTCGGCACTTCATCCTTAATCGCCTGATCAAGACTCCCCTCGCGCCGACAGCTGCCGATGGCATCCCACACCGCAATACCTGCGCGCTTCAACACTTCAACCCGCTGCTTATAGCTTTTCGGCTTCGGTTCCTGGAGAATCGCGAAGACAATATCCCA
>CAZAMY010000420.1:0-3090 GCA_964485995.1 uncultured Sediminispirochaeta sp. | reverse complement strand
AAGCGGCCGTAGGGTGTATGATCGATAATTGCCTGACCGCGGGGGGTGAGTTTTCCACTGTCCTCGTCCTCGATTAGCAGAGCCTTGTTCTGATGCCCGATAAAGAAGCCGGGTGCAATTCCATTGACCCGAATTTTGTGGGGAGCAAACTCTTTGGCCGTAGCCATCGTCAAGTTCATCACCGCCGATTTGGCCGCACCATAGGCCCAGACACCGGACAGCGGAATATAGGAGGCCATCGAGGCCATGTTAATAATCGAAGCGGGGTGTCCGGCTTCGATCCAGCGCTTGGCGAATACCTGGGTGGGAACCACCAGACCGGCTAGAATGTTCATATCCAGTATTTTCTTGAAAGTGTCCAGGTCGGCATCCACGAAGGCGCTTTTGCCCAGATTACCGCCAACCCCGTTCACCAGAATATCCGGTATTCCGAGCTCCTGCTCGGTTTTTTGCAGGGCTTCCGCGACCCCCGCTTTATCACTGGTGTCGACCGTCACCCCATGCACCAGCTCGGGCCGGCCGGTTGTCTCGCCCATCTCCTTTATTATGTCGGCCACCGGGGCGCTGCGTCCGCGGCCCCACAGAGAAACCTGGGCGCCGGCTGCGATCAGGCTCTCAGCCATCACTCCGGCCAGCACTCCGCCGCCGCCGGTTATCACCGCGACTTTTCCGCTCAAATCAAACATCGATTTTACATCACTCATACGTATCTCCTTCGCTCATTTTTGTATACCCGGCCCGGCAGCGCAGGACCCCGTAAGGCCGTACCCTCAAACCGGGCTATTTTATCAAACTTCATCTGCAACCAGCACTTCGATGCCCAGTTCGTGCAGATTTTCAATGCCTTCAAACCTGTGGTCTACCACCAGAATGTCGATGTCATCAGCCCGGCTGAAGACGGAGAAAGTGGTGCGGTTGAACTTGGAGTGGTCCGAGAGAACTACCCTTCGGTTTGATATCTTTAGCGCCTGGCGCTTGAAGTGCGATTCGATTGTGTTCTGGGAGGAGAAAACCCCGTCGCTGGTAAAGGCCGGAGTTCCGATAAAACAGGTGTCGATGCGGTACTGCTGCAGCGCCTCTTCGGCTCCCGGCCCGATAAAGGACCCGGCATCCAGCCGGTAGCTGCCCCCTACAGAGTGCAGCGATATCGAATGCGAGTCGGCCAGCTCTACCATCACATCCAGAGAATTGGTGATGACCCGCAAATTCATATCCCGTACGGCATGGGCCAGAGCGGCACAGGTACTGCCGGCATCAATCAAAATAGTATCGCCCTCGTTGATCAGGCTGGCTGCCGCCCGGGCAATCGAGTGCTTTTCCTGCTCATGGGCCTGCCGCCGGGCAGTGATGGTCTGCAATCGCCCCAGATCTTCGGCCAGGCGCGCACCACCGTGGGTCCGCATCAGGTACCCCTGTTCCTCGAGGAAACTGAGGTCTTTTCGAATGGTTACTTCGGATACTCCCAGCCGTTCGGTCAGTTCCTGTACTGAAACCTGCCGCCGGCGGGTAATGATATTGATAATCTGATCGTGTCGTGTTGGTTGTGCCATACCCTTTCCGCTTTCGTTCTATTTATTTTTTCATAATATATCGAAAGTTTTTACTTGTCAAACCTGCAATTTGCCTTGACCGCCCCGCTGTTTCATGGTAATAGTTTTCGTATAGTATTCAAAAACGAAAGGAATAGAAACTATGCCTGATCCGGTTCAACTACTCAAAGATCTTCAACCGCAACAAGACTTCTTTATTGGAATAGATTCGGACGGCTGTGCCTTCGACTCTATGGAGCTCAAGCACAAGGAGTGCTTTTGCCCCAACTTCATCAAACACTTCGGCCTCCAGGCTGTCTCTAAGTATGCCCGGGAAACCTGGGATTTCGTGAATCTCTATTCCAAAACCCGCGGTTATAACCGCTTCAAAGCAGTCTTGGTGGCTTTGGAACTGCTGCGTGAACGGCCGGAGGTACAGGCCCGGGGAGTACAGATTCCTGAGATGCCGGGGCTGCGGGAGTGGGTCCGCCGCGAAACAAAACTCGGCAATCCTGCTCTGGAGGCGGAACTGCAGCAGAATTCCGACCCCGACCTGGAATTGGCGCTGCAATGGTCACAAGGGGTCAACCGCAGCGTAGAAGAGATCGTATTCAATCTGCCGCCCTTCCCCTATCTGACCAAAAGCCTGCAGAAGCTGCAGGGCAAGGCGGACGTTATTGTCGTCTCGCAGACCCCGCTGGAGGCCCTGCAGCGGGAGTGGCGGGAGCACGGCATCGACGGATACACCCGGCTGATCGCCGGCCAGGAGATGGGCACTAAATCCGAACACATTTCCCTGGCGGCGGATGGAAAATACCCGTGTGATCGTATATTAATGATAGGAGACGCCCCCGGCGACTTAAAAGCCGCACAAAACAACGGGGCCCGGTTTTATCCGATTATTCCCGGCCGGGAGGAGCAGTCCTGGCAGCGGTTTTACGAGGAAGGCCTCGAACGCTTCCTGAACGGCACCTTCAAGGGTGAATACGAACAGCAGCTGGCCGCAGAGTTCGATGCTTCGCTGCCGGAGAAGCCGAGCTGGGGCACCTCAGAAGAGTCCTAAAAGGAGGAGCTATGCTGTATTATGCGCGCGGCGGACGAGATGAGAATCTCAGCAATGATGATTTGAGAGAAGGATTGTATTCGGCTTTCGATGCACTCAGCAAGGGGGGGACACCCCAGCGGGTCATCGCGGTTCCTCCGGATATCACGCGGTATCACTCCCGGGCCGGCTATCTGACCGAACAGGCCTGGCGATACTACGGCGACAAGCTGACCGATGTGCTGCCGGCCGTGGGCACTCACTTTCCTATGACGGAGGCTGAAATCACGCATATGTACGGCAGCACCCCGCCCGACCTCTTCCGGGCCCACGACTGGCGGGGCGGCTTGGCCACCCTCGGCACAGTACCCGCCGAGGTCATTCGCGAGCTGTCCGAGGACAAGCTCGACTTCGAGTGGCCGGCCCAGGTAAACGAGCGTCTGGTCACCGGCGGTCACGACCTGATCCTGTCGATCGGGCAGGTGGTGCCCCACGAGGTCATCGGCATGGCCAACTACA
>CAZAMY010000419.1:0-3095 GCA_964485995.1 uncultured Sediminispirochaeta sp. | reverse complement strand
ATTCTATATTCAACGGGTCGGGGAGCGGATACTGGGCTTCCATTTAGGACTCAACACTGTTCCATTGACCGCCCACGCAGAGTTCTTTTTTGGAATACAGTACTAAGGCAGCCGCTATAAGGCAAAGCGCTCCCACAGCATCCGCGAGTTGTCTACACCCAGTCCGGATAAATTGGTACGCACCGCCGCCATCATCGCCGGGGGACCGCAGATGAAAAAAACCGCTCTATTGAGATGATCCTCTGTCAGCACGCCCTGCAGAAACGCTTTCGTCATTTTGCCGCGCATCCCGTCCCATTCAGCCTCCTGATTATCGAGCAGCTGCACCACTTCCGCAGAGGCTTTCAGCTCATCTAAGTAGATAAAATCTTCAGGCCGGCGGGCGTTCCACAAAAGCAGGGGCCGGGCGGGATTTTTTTCAACCGCTAAGGTTCTGGCCATACTCAGAAAGGGAGTAATGCCGATACCCCCGGCAATCCAGACCATCGGCTGTTGTTCCTGCAGAAAGCGATATGAAAAAATCCCGTAGGGGCCGTTCACCTTTAGAAGGTCGCCCTTTTGAACCTGTGGAAGCGCTTCAGTAAAATCGCCAAGCGACTTGGCGGTAAAGGAGAGCCTTTTTCCGCTGGCCGATTCATCCGCACCGGCCGAGATGGTAAAGGGGTGTTCCTCCTTCCCGGGAACCCCTTTCAGGAACCAGTAGAAGGCAAACTGACCCGGAGCGTGGCGTACCGGCCGGCCCTTCACATGCTCGAAACCAATATTGGTAACCTGATCGGATGGCCGCGACACATCGACAACCCTGTAAATCGGCGACCGCATGCCAGGGCGCAGAAGCTTATGGTCGATATACACCCCTGCCGAAACGGCAAATAGCAAAATAAAATAGAGACGCAACACTGTCGAATAGGCGGCAGTACTCGACCCGATTACGTGCAAGAACATAATTATTGCAAGCAGAAAGGTCCCGTTATGCAGGTTTTTCACCTGGTGGTACTGTAATCTCAACTTCCCGTACACCAGCTTCTGAAGCGCGGCAAACAGGGGCATTTTCGATGAACCGTTGAACAGAGCTACGCTGACGAAC
This sequence comes from uncultured Sediminispirochaeta sp., assembly GCA_964485995.1. Lineage (GTDB taxonomy): Bacteria > Spirochaetota > Spirochaetia > DSM-16054 > Sediminispirochaetaceae > DSBN01. The sequence continues at coordinate 2,008 of CAZAMY010000419.1, read as the reverse complement.
CCCACCAGTCCAAAACCTATGAACACCACCAGTCCGCTGGCAACCTGCAGCGAGGCCGGGTAAAGCCACAGTTTTACTGCCAAATGGACAATCAACAGGATTAAACTCAAAGGGGCCATTGTCCGGTGGAATATGAGGAGACGGTCCTGTCCTATCCCCCTCTCGAGCCACTTCAGCCGGGCGCTCAAAACGAGCTGGATCATCAGCCAGCTGTAACCGAGCACTCCGGCAATAAGTGCCGCCCACAAAAACGGATCAGAAACTATCGTCGGGTTTACCACATAGGCCAATGCAACCACCGCTAACGGAGCAAGATAATATACCGTCAGCAAAATTTTTATTTTTTTTCTATTCATTCTGCAGCTCCTCATTAAGGGAGTATAGTAGTTTTTGACATCGGGAGCAAAATTTCCCACATTTAAAAGAAGAAAGGAGAAGTATATGAAATACACAAGTTTAGGTAACTCAGGATTAAAGGTCAGCGAACTCTGTTTGGGCAGTATGACCTTTGGTCGCGAAACCGATGAAGCGACCAGCTACAAGATGATGGATGAATTCGCCGCCGCCGGCGGAAACTTTATTGACACGGCCAACGTGTATTCACAAGGCATATCGGAAGAAATTGTGGGCAAATGGCTCAGCCAGAAACGGCGGGAAGATTATGTAGTCGCCACCAAAGTGCGGTTTCCGATGGGGGATGGTCCGAATGAAAGCGGACTCGGGAGAGCGCATATTCTGCAGCAGATAGATGCCAGTCTCGATAGATTGCAGACTGACTACATTGATTTATATCAGGTCCATTGTCAGGATCCGATTGCCCCGCTGGAGGAAACACTGGACACACTGGATGGCCTAGTTCAGGAAGGCAAAGTCAGATACCTCGGGGCCAGTAATTTTACTCCCTCTATGCTGCAGAAAGCCCTCGACATGAGCGCTGCAAACGGCTGGGAACCCTTCATCTCGCTTCAGGCAAAATACAATCTGCTGGTTCGATCTACCGAATGGGAGTTGCTGCCGCTATGCGCCCGAGAAGGGCTCGGTTTTATGGTATGGGGTCCGCTGCTGGGCGGCTGGCTGTCAGGCCGCTATACCCGCGATATGCAGGCACCTCCGGCCAACAGCCGTGTCGAACAGGCTGAAAAGGAGGGCTGGTTCGAATCGTGGCAAAACTACAATACCGAGGCGACCTGGAGGATTATTGATACCATCCTGGAAATCTCAAAGGAAACCGGAAAATCTCCGGCACAGGTGTCACTAAACTGGCTATTGCGAAAATGCGAGGTCACCAGCCCTATCATAGGAGCCCGTAAACTCGAGCATCTGCGCGATAACCTCAAAACAGCTGAGTGGTCGCTCTCTCAGGACCAGATGAAGCGCTTGAACAAAGATAGTGCCATCGCGGCACCCTACCCCTACGATTTCGTCCAGCAGAACTGCGGCTGCTGAATCAAGTCAGGCCGGCGGTGCAGTGCACTGCCGGCCTGGTTTTCACACTCAACTGTTTTTTACTTTTATCCGCTCCAGCGCCCACATCGTGTATTTGCGAATCTTCGGATCAGGATCCTCTTTCAGTTGGTCGAGAATCTCATTTCCCTCTTTCGTATTCAGTCGTTCCAGGGCTTTGGTTACCCGCACACGCACCTGTTCATCCGGATCGCGGGAAGCCAGCACAATCCCCCTGAAGGCCGCTACTGTCCCAATCAAAGATAACAGCTCAGCCGCATCCCGCCTAATCTGCGGATCACGGTGCGAGAGTTTTCGGATCGTGTGGTCAATGAATCCGGTCTCTTCCAGCACACTGGTAATGTAAGGCCGCAGCGAGGCGATGTCTTCCCGCAGCAGCTCTACCATTACCGCCTCTGATTCGAAGCCCATCCGGTTAAAAGCCAGCACCAGTTTGTCACGCAGCTCGTGTTCGGCATCCTTCATATGGGACACAAGTCGTGCAAGCTCCTTCGATGAGTTCTTATCCGCAAGTGCGTTAATTATTTCATCCTGCAGACCCTGC
>CAZAMY010000418.1:0-3099 GCA_964485995.1 uncultured Sediminispirochaeta sp. | reverse complement strand
TCTCTATATAAAGTTTATCCGCTTCAGGGTGGCGTTCAATGGCGGTAATTTTTGCAATCCGCAGATCCACCGCTGCAGTAAACTGCTCCTCCAGGCTTTTGGTTGTCTGTTCTTCACTGTTCTGCTTCTCTTCCATCGCCTTCCTCTCTTTCTCTTTTTCACGCCGCTCGGCCTGACTGCCGGAAAACCGTTCGCGCATATCTTGTATCTTCTCATCCTCGAGGCGTTCGAACAGAATTTCGGGCGTGTTGATAGTCTCAAGGCCGCTAAAACCGCCTAATACGTTCCAGGTTGATCCCTCCTGCCCGAGGAAGCGTAGAATTCTTTCGGAGGTTTCAGGTATGTACGGTTCAATCATTACCGCTAAATCACGCACCAGGTAGGCTAACTGCATCAGCAGCTGATCAGCTGCCTGCGGGTCGGTTTTTCGTGTTTTCCACGGTTCACCGGCCTGAAAACAGCGGTTTCCGTATGAGGCCAGTGCAAAGATCTTCCGGAATCCCTGTCGCAGCTCGGCTCTTTCCAGATGCGCCGTAATCTCCTCTTCGCGGGTTTTTACTTCTTTTACGAACTCATCTTCCGGGTCTACCTGCGGCACTGCACCGTCCTTAAAGCGTCCGATAAAAGAGAGTGTCCGGTTGACCAGGTTGGCTAAATTGCCTATCAGCTCGCCGTTTACCTTCTCTTGAAAGTCGTCCCAGGTAAACACCGCATCCGAACTCTCGGGCCGGTTGTAAAATATATAGAATCGCCACACGTCGGCGGGGATACCGGTATCTTTGGCGTCGTTGCCGAATACGCCGACCCCCTTGCTCTTGGAAAACTTTCCGCTTTCGTAATTCAGGTATTCGGTCGAAGACATGTGGTGCAACATAGTCCAGTTTTCACCAGTGGCCAGCAGAGATGAGGGAAAAATTACAGTATGAAACGGAATGTTGTCCTTTCCGATAAACTGAAAAAGCTCAACATCCGCGGGGCTCTTCCACCACGATTCCCACCCGTCGGTTAAATCGGCAGTTATCGAAATGTATCCAATCGGCGCATCAAACCACACGTAGAAAACCTTGTCCTCATACCCCTCTTTCGGCACAGGAATTCCCCACTTCAGGTCACGGGTAATCGCCCGTTCCTTCAAGCCGTCACGAATCCAACTCTTGGTCATCTGGATAGCATTGCGTGCCCAGAATCCCTCAACCGAAGCCTTGTCCATCCAGGCTTGCAGTTTCGGTAAAAGCGCCGGCAGATCAATATAGAGGTGGTTGGTCTGTTTCAGAACCGGAGTTGCTCCGCAGGTCCCGCAGCGCGGCTCTACCAGATCGGTAGGATCGAGGAGCTTTCCGCAATGCTCACATTGGTCACCCCGGGCACCATCGTAGCCGCAATGTGGGCACGTACCGCGGACATACCGGTCGGCCAAATAGCGCTGACAGGATTCGCAGTAGAGCTGCTGAATGGTTGCTTCGTTGATATATCCGTTTGCATCTACCTTCTTAAAAATATCCTGGACTATTTCCGTCTGCTCGGGACGGGATGTGCGGCCAAAATGATCAAAATTGATATGAAACCACTTATAAATATCGTCGTGAACAACAAAATAACGGTCGCACAGCTCCTTGGGACTTACTCCCTCTTCCAGGGCCTTTGTCTCTGTGGCTGTACCGTACTCATCTGTCCCGCAAATATACAGGGTTTCATACCCGTTGCTGCGGCAGTACCGCGAAAATACATCTGCAGACAACACCTGAATCAAATTGCCAAGGTGTGGAATATTATTCACATATGGAAGCGCCGAAGTTACAAGTCGTCTCTTTTTCATAACTTTAGACTATAGGTTCTTAAGTGCATGTATGTCAACACGATAATAGCTTACAACCGCTGCGGGCCTTCACTCAGTGGTATTTTCCGTTGCAGTAGCCCCTGCCGCCCTCCGGCAAACGGCTCCGGCAAGAACACAGACTCCAGCCTGAGCGGATCAGCCGTGGTCTCGATTTTTTCAGTGCTGCCGGAATCATCGAGACTCCGGCCCTTGTGCACCCTTACTTCGAGCTCACTCCACGGGGGAGTAAATCCGGCCTGCGTATACTCTACAGTTAGAGTCCCCGCTTTGAAGCTGAAGGAAAGCAGGCTGTACTCGTCATTGCGGTATCCCCAGCCCTCTTCCGCATCACAATACAGTTCACCGAAGGCACTGCCCTCTTCATCCGGGTACACATCTAGATGCAGAAGCTTACTGCGCTTGGCATCGGTGTGCATACGCGGGGACTCATGGGGAAGGATACTCCCGCCGCGGACAAACAGCGGGAGTTTTCCTATCGAAGCCGAAACCAATTGATCGCTGGCACCATGGTACAGTGAGTCGTCCCAAAAATCGTACCAGGTTCCTTCCGGCAAATAGAGATGCCGCCACAGGGTATCGGCACTGGTCACCGGTGCAACTAATAACTCGGAGCCGAACATATACGCATCATTTACCTCTGCAAGCCGTTCATCCGCCGGCCAATCGAAAAACAGAGGCTGCATGACAGGGTCGCCCTTGGTTTCGGCCCGGTAGAAGGCGGTGTAAATGTAGGGAAGTAATGAATATCTCAGTTCGAGATAGTGGCGGGCAATATTCAGCACATTCGTACCGAAGCTCCAGGGTTCATGTGCCCGGGTATCATCCGCAGTGTGGCTGCGAAAATAGGGCGTAAAGGCGGCAAAACTAAACCAACGCGAGTATAACTGGGCTGAGGCATCTTCCTGAAACCCGCCGGTGTCGCTTCCGACCATCGAAACTCCGGAGATACTCAGTCCGAGCAGCATCGGCACCGCAGCTTCCAGATGCTCCCACCAGCTGCAGTTGTCGCCGGTCCATACACCGGCATCTCTCTGTAAACCGGCATAGCCGCTGCGGGTGATAACAAAGCCCCGGCGGTCGGGGAGATGCTGCTGAAAGGCCGCCCGGGTCGCACGGTTCATCCCAGTAGCGTAGAGGTTATGGAACCTGGAAAAGCTGACGGGAGTACCGGTATCGGTGGCCGCCTGCAGCTGGTTCGGTACCGTGTAGTCGGGACGGTACTCCGAATCTCCGGTAAAGTCAGCCGGCTCGTTCATATCATT
>CAZAMY010000417.1:0-3107 GCA_964485995.1 uncultured Sediminispirochaeta sp. | reverse complement strand
GGGTGACCGGTCCGGATGAATACACCGCCCTGGTCAACAACAACTATTACACCAACGTCATGGCCAAGGATAACCTCGAATTCGCACTCGAAGCTCTCGAGATGCTCAAGCAGAGGGACGCGGCGGCTTACGAACAGGTGGTCTACCGGACTTCTTTGGAGAATGAGGAGCTGGATGACTGGCGCGCGGCCGCCGAGCGCATGTTTCTGCCGTATGATCAAGGCCACGGTGTACACCCGCAGGATGACAGCTTTTTGAACAAGAAGGTATGGCCAATCGAAGCGATTCCGGAGGACAAACGGCCGCTGCTGCTGCACTATCATCCCCTGGTTATTTACCGGCATCAGATTTTGAAGCAGGCCGATTTGGTGTTGGCGCTGCTGCTGCAGGGTCACCGCTTCTCACTGGCCGAGAAGAAGCGCGATTTCGACTACTACGACCGGCTGACCACTGGTGATTCCTCGCTCTCGCCCTGCGTGCAGAGTGTCATTGCCGCCGAGGTGGGCTATGACGAGCTGGCTTACGACTATTTTACCCGCACAGCCCGTATCGATCTGGACAATGTGAACGGGAATGTACGCGACGGGCTGCATACAGCCGCCATGGCCGGTACCTGGACCAGTATTGTGTACGGCTTTGCCGGTATGCGCGACTATAACGGCGAGCTCTATTTCAACCCGCATCTGCCGGCACAGTGGAACCGTTTGACCTTCAATCTCAATGTCCGCGGCCGGCTGCTGGAGGTGGCGATTACCCACAACGAAGTTGCCTACACCCTGAAAGAGGGCGAGTCATTGGCTCTGTATCACGAAGGAAAAGCGCACACCGTATATGCCGGCTCTCCGCTGGTTTTCTCGAACCGGCCCGACCTGGAAGCGGTCATTTTCGATCTGGACGGAGTAATTACCGATTCAGCCGAGTACCACTTTCTGGCCTGGAAACAGCTCTGCGATGAGCTGGATATTCCCTTCGACCGCGAGTTCAACCACAATCTGCGCGGGGTAAGCCGTATGAAGAGTCTTGACCTTCTGCTCTCCCGGGTACCGGAGCGGGAGTTCAGCGAGGAGGAAAAGGTTCATCTGGCCACCCGCAAGAACGAGTACTACAAAGAGTTGATTACCCAGATAACTCCGGACGACCTGCTGCCGGGCATCGACAAACTCCTGAATGAGATGAAGGCGGCCGGCATCAAAACTGCGCTGGCGTCGGCCAGCCGCAATGCCGGTACCATAATTCATCAGCTGGAAGTAGAGCACCTCTTCGATGTGATGACCGATCCGGCCAAACTGCAAAAGGGCAAGCCCGATCCGGAACAGTTCTTCATGGCCGCCGAAATGCTGCAGGTTCCCACCCGTAACTGTATCGGAGTAGAGGATGCTCAGGCCGGGGTGGATGCCATCAACGGAGCGGGCATCTTTTCGGTGGCCGTCGGCGACTATCTGATGAACGCCGACTGGAAGTGCAGCTCCACTGATGAGTTGACCCTAAAAAAATTGAGAGAAGTATTCTACGACCGGGGGAGCAAGGGTTGAGACCGGAGGCGAGCCTGCGGCCCCACCCCCCTAAGAGTGGGTGAGCGTCTGGCCCGGTTCGATGCTGTAGTTTTTGCCCAGGATCCTGATCTTCAAGGGGTCAGGGTTGGACAAAGCCGCATCCACTTTGACTGAATCCGGAGTTATAGTGAAGATGCAGCTCTTGTCGCGGTAGTGCAGGGTGAACTGGGCGCTGCTCCACTCTTGAGGGATGTGCGGATTGCAGTGCAGTCCGTCCTCGCCCACCTCGATTCCGGCAAACCCGAAGACCACCATCTGCCAGGCAATACCGCAGGCTGCCGTATGAACACCGCCTATAAAGGTACCTCCGCTGGCCGGAGGGTTCGTGCTGTACAGGTCGATGGTCAGCGATTTTTGGAAGTAGTGATAGGCCTGGTCGTAGAAGCCTATGCGGGCGGCAACGATTGAGTGCACTGCCGGGCTCAATGAGGAGCGGTGGTGGGTGCGTTGCTCGTAGTAACTGTAGTTTGCCCGCATGGTATCCCGGTCATAGAGTTCTGGGTGCAGACAGAACAGCTGAACCATATCGGCCTGCTTGATAACCTGAGTCTCATAGGCTATGCCGGTAGGCCAGCCCCAGTATTCGTTCGGGTCTTTCAGGCGTTCGGCCAGTGTGCCGGGGGTTATGTCTTCGAGGCCAAAATAGCCGTCGAACTGTTCGATGAGCCTGCTGTCGGGGTCCGGGGAGGGAATGTACATCAGTGCACGCATTTCACGCCACAGCTCAATTCGCGCGGCGTCGAGACGTGACCGCCGGCCAATCTCCTCCAGAACTTCGGGAGATTCATCCGACATTCGGTCGAATACATCAATTGCTGCACCGATGGCCCACTTGGCCTGCAGATTGGTAAAGGCATTGTTGTCGGCGTTCTCGTGATACTCGTCCGGACCGAGTACTCGGATTATTTCATATCGGTGTTTGTCCTTCTTGAAATACGCATGCGAGACCAGAAAATTGGCGATTTCGAATAACATCTCGGCGCCGTAGTTCGTGATAAACTCCCAGTCGCCGGTAGCCCGGTAATACTGCCAGATTGTATATGAGATATCCGGTGAAATATGGATCTGCCAGTCGTTGAAGTGGTTCCTGATCTTGCGGCCGGTGAGAACATCTTTGAAAAAGTAGTCCGGGCAGAGTTCATCCCCGGTGTCGCCGCTAATCCACGCATAGTAAGCCCCGTCATATCCCAGCCGTTCGGCTTTTCGCCGGGCGCCCTCCAGGGTCTTGTAGCGGTAGATTAGCAGGTTTTTCGCTACCTCCGGATAGGTGTACAGGTACATCGGCAGGTTGAATATCTCCTGATCCCAAAAAGCCGCTCCCTGGTAGGCTTGGCAGGAGAGACCTCGCGCTCCGATAGGCAGATGGTCGGTGTGCGCCGGGGTTGCAATGATGTTGTGGTACAGGTTGTAGTTCAGCAGCGGCTGCGTATCGTCGCTGCTGTCTACCTTGATAGAGTACCGGTTCCAGAGAGAGTCCCACACCCTGGCACTCTGTCCGGCTTCACGGTCGAAGCCGTTTTCCACCGAGGTAAGCGCCAGCTCTTTGGCTGCCCC
>CAZAMY010000416.1:0-3112 GCA_964485995.1 uncultured Sediminispirochaeta sp. | reverse complement strand
CAGTCGACCACGCGGCGCTGGGAGACGCGCTGCGCTCGCAGCAGATCGAGGCGGCTTACCTGGATGTATTCGAAATGGAACCGCTGCCGATGAGCTCACCGCTGCGCCGAGTTGACAACTGTTACCTGATGCCGCATGTCAGCGCAGCGGCGCCTGATTTTTTAGATTTGTTTATTGATGAATTCTCTGCACGTTACCGCAAGTGGCATGCCGAATAGTCTATCAGGATGAGAGCTGAGTAAGCTGAGTGTTCGAGCGGGTCAGTTTATGAGCCAGCAGCTTGGAGAGAAAGATCCCGTAATGGGGATAGTTTTTCATGGCCTGCACGAAGGATTTGCGCGAGACCCGCACCAGCTTGCCGGTCTTATCGGCGGTGACGGTGGCACTGCGGCGGTTATTGAGCAGGAATGACATTTCGCCCATGAACACATCGGCGGGTGAGAGCTCGCCCACTGTTCTGCCTTTGTGGGTGACCACGAAGTGACCGCTGGATATGTAATACAGGAAGTCGCCCTTCTCGCCCTCGCGGAAGACCACGTCGCCGGATTTAGTGAACAGGACATCCTCGCCGGCGAAGCCTTCGGGGGTGCCGCGCTCCGAGTACTCGGGGTGCTGAAAGGTCAGCTGCACCTGGTTCCCCTTGTCGTTGTAAGAGATTTCGGCCCCTGAGAACTCGGCCATTTTGATGCCGCGGCCGTGGGGGCGCATGTGATCCTGGCCTTCGATCTGCTTACGGACTTTGCTCACGTCGAAGCCTTTTCCCTGATCGCGGATGATAAATGAGGAGTAGTCGCGGTGGCTCTCCCACTCGAAGTGGACCCGTTTGGCTGCGATTTCGGGGTCTTTGCAGCGGTCGAGGATTATGTCGACTACGCTTTTCCCGCCGGAGAGTTCTGCGTTTTTTTCGTCGTAGGTGATGCCGCAGTTGCCGTGTTCGATGGCGTTTATCATCAACTCGGCCAAGGCCATCTGCAGCTTAAATTTGTGCTCGGGGGCCAAGTATCCCTGCTGCATCAGGCTGGTTACGGCGATACCGGCATAGATGGGAACCGCCAGGGGGTCGTTATCCAGTTCGAATGAGCCGGAAGAGTGGCTGGAGAGATGGGTGGCCAGCTCGCGCTGGAATATGAGCTGCCGGTTCTCGAGGATGATTGAGACTGATTTTGAGAGGTGGCTGACGATGCGGTTTTTATCCAACATAACCAGCAGGTTCAGTTCGCCGAACTCAGCTATAATGTTTTTCTCATCCTGATTCTGGCCCTCGTACAGCCCGATCATGCCGAAACTGTGCAGCCAGGCGTCTTTTTTGACCGCCTCCACAATCTCACGGTAATTGATATTCGGGTCTTCGCAGTTAATAATGACCACTTCTGGCAGCTCGAAGTTGAGCGACTCCAGCGCCCGCTCCTGGTTTGATACCATTTTAACCGAGTATCCGCTCGGTTTCTGCTGCTCGAAGGCGGTTTTGACCCGCTCGCGAACTTTCTGTTCGGAGTTGATTAATAAGACCAGTCCCATAGTTCTCCCTTACGCGTAGCGGGCAATTTCGTGCTTTTCTACCTCTAGAAAATAACCTGTACGCAGACAAGTTTCAAACAGGCTGACACTCATCTGATGAATATCCTCTTTAAAACCCCAGCGCCGTTCCTGTTTCATCCGCACCTTATAACCGCGGCTGTTTTTCTCCAACACGTCGACGTAGGTTTTATATTCTCCATTTCCCTTCACGATGTACTGCTTCATACGTTTACCTCGCTTTCTTTGTGTCCTGTTGTAATTTTCGGCCGCCTGCGTAAGAATTTGAGGCATTTCGAGGTAAATTAATACTAGTACAAAACTGGTATATTTGCTGGTGGTATTGACAAAGAATCTTGGTATACTTAATTGTAAAATTGTAGATTATAAAGGTGTTAGCGTTTTAGTTGGAACAAAAATCGGACAAAACCAACTGCAGCCATCTTGCCCTAATGGTTGACCGGAGTTATGTAGTTCAACATGTCTCCTATTCGCAAGAGGCGTGTCCTGAAGAGCAGCGCAGCGAGCTGCTCGGCACACAGTGCCACGCCACACTGTGGAACCTGCCCCACCCCTGCAGCGAATGTCCTATCGAGGCGGGGCATATCGAAACAGAAGGGCCGATTGCCTCCCACTTTCAGTTCGGAATTACGCCGATTCTGGAAGGCATGATGAGCGAAACCGTGATTCCGCTCTCCGACCATGGAGCGGCAACCTACATCGTGCTGATTGAACCGCTTGTTGGGAGTCAGCCCGATGATGAGGCAGCCCCCTCACTCCCTTTCCCGTCCTTTGAAAACTATGAAGAGGGATCCAGGGAACGGGCATATCTACTGCATCTGCACTATCATCGCCTATTTTACCAGCATTTTTACGAGTACGGACTCACCCACACAGAGCAGGAGGTTGCGCTGTTCATCCTGCAGGGGCTTTCCTCAAAAGAGATTGCCGACCGGCTGTTCATCTCTAAGAAATCGGTCGATTTTCACCGGCACAATATCCGAAAAAAACTCGGCCTCATCGGCAAGCGTTTGTCCATCGCCAACTTCATGCAGAGTCTCGTCAAGGCTCCGGAGTAAGCGAGTAACCGGGGGAATACGGGAGCCGAGGCTCCTATCTACTTGCCTGGCAGAGTTTTATTACCATAAGAGTTTCAGTCTAACACCAGAAACTTATCCTCGATATGCTTGAGCATCCAGCGGGCTTTGTCCTGCACAATCGTATTTTCCAGGCGACGGGACGGATATTTTTCCACTTCGATTGCCAGAGCCTTCTCCAGTAGCTGCCGATACTCCCCAGCATTCTGATTCTTCACAGCAAAACTGCCGGCCAGGGCTACGTACGGCCCGACCGCGCGTCCCTCACTGAGCTCGACAGCCCTATGGAAATGAAAACGTGCTTTCTGTTCGAGGTTTGTCGAGCCTGATTGATCAGCCTGGGCGGTTGCACCGGCCCGGGCATAGAACCCCGACAGAGTCTGCTGCGTATAACTGCCGAGCTCGGATGCGCCGTACAGCATCTGTTCATCCGGAATACCGCCGTAGATTTCGAGCAGGAGCGAGTGCAGCGCCCCGGCCGTGTAACCGGGCTGCAGCTC
>CAZAMY010000415.1:0-3117 GCA_964485995.1 uncultured Sediminispirochaeta sp. | reverse complement strand
TAATGAACATGATGATCGCTATTTCCATTTCCGTTGTCGCCCTCATCATCATTATTATTGCATCCAGCCTGTCACTCCTGATTGCCAGCCTGCTACTAAGCCTAATCGGTATTATTATTCTACTAATTAGTGGAGCTCGGGGTGAGTTCCATTGTTCCTGCCGTAGTACTACGGCCCCTGCACGCTGTTAAACAGCGGCCCGCAGCGGGATAAACAGGAACAGTGAAACAGCCTCGACTCAAACGACCCGGGTTATACGTATATACTTGGAATAAGTATACGTGTAGCCGGGGACCGGTCTAAGCACGAGTCGAACCCGTTCACCAGATTCATTCCTGTTTTTCTCCTCTGCGGAAAAAGTGATGTTGAGGAGGAGATGATGAAAGGTGCAAGAATACTGGTCGAGTCATTGAAAAAAGAGGGAGTCGATACCCTGTTCTGCTACAACGGCGGGGCGGTTATTTCGATTTTCGATGAGCTTCACACCCATGGAAAAGAGATCCGGCTGATTCAGCCGCGACACGAACAGGGCGGCACCCATGCCGCCGACGGATATGCCCGTTCCACCGGCAAGCCGGGGGTTGTGCTGGTTACCTCGGGTCCCGGGGCTACCAATACCATTACCGGTATTGCCACCGCGTATATGGACTCGGTTCCGCTGGTGGTCTTCACCGGGCAGGTGTCCACCGGGATGATCGGTACCGATGCCTTTCAGGAGGCTGATACCGTCGGAATTACCATGCCGATTACCAAAGCCAACTTTCTGGTAAAAAACGTTGAAGAGCTTGCGCCTACAGTCAAGAAGGCTTTTCATCTGGCCACCACCGGCCGTCCCGGCCCCGTGGTGGTGGATATTCCCAAGGACGTGCAGATGGATGAAACCGACTTCGTGTATCCGGTTGCACCCGATCTTCCGGGCTATCGCCCCAAGGAGAGCGGGCATCCCCGCCAAATCAAAACCCTGAAGAACTACATCCGCGAAGCCCGCAAGCCCCTGGTTATGTCGGGCGGCGGGGTGAACAGCGCCGGTGCCACCGAGCTGGTCAACCGCTTCTGCGATACCTACGGAATCCCGGTAGTCACCACCCTGATGGGACACGGAGTGGCGCCGGATAATGATGACCTGAATTACGGCCCTATCGGGATGCACGGTTCGCTCTACGGCAATTACGCCCTGCAGAACTGCGATCTGCTGATGGTTTTCGGGGCCCGCTTCTCCGACCGGATCATGGGCGACCCGGATGTGTTTGCCGAGCAGGCCCGCATCGTGCATGCGGATATCGATGCAGCTGAAATCGGCAAGAATGTAGCGGTTGATCTTCCGATCGTCGGCCCAATTAATTGGGTTCTGGAGGAACTCAACCGGGAGAAGAGCTACGGTGAGTATGCAAAATGGGTGGCAGAACTGCGGCAATACCGGGAGAAGCACCAGCTCGAATACGACACCACCGATACCCTCAAGCCCCAGTATCTCATCCAGTTGGCCCAGAAATACTTTCCCGAAAATACGATCGTGGCCACGGATGTTGGGCAGAATCAGATGTGGGTGGCCCAGTACTTTCATTTTCGCAAGGGACGCCGGCTGCTGACCTCGGGTGGTCTGGGCACCATGGGCTACGGGCTGCCGGCGGCCATCGGGGCGGCAGTGGGAAATCCTGATGCCCAGGTGCTGGCGGTCTCCGGAGATGGCGGTTTTCAGATGAATATGCAGGAGATGGCCACTGTAAAGCAGTACGGGTTGAAGGTGAAGATGCTCCTGCTCGACAACAGCTATATCGGAATGATCCGGCAGTGGCAGCAGCTGCTGTTCGAAAAGCGCTATTCCGGCACCAAGATGAGCGACAACCCCGATTTCTGTCTGCTGGCTAAGGCAATGGGCATACCCTCTGCCAAGCTGGAAAAAGTGGAAACGGCCGAAACGGCGATGAAGCAGTTTGCCGAGAGCGAGAGCAGCATGCTGCTGCATGCGGTGGTAGAAGGCGAAGAGAACGTGGTGCCGATGGTTCCGGCTGGTAAACCCCTGGATAAAGTTATCCGCAAAATGTAGGAGGAGAGAAGAATGGGCGAAGACAAAACAATTTTAACTGATCACATAATCTCACTGCTGGTTTTGAATCATCCGGGAGTATTGTCGAAGATCACCAGTCTGATTACCCGGCGGGGGTTCAATATCGACAGTATCGCTGCCGGACCGACCAAAGAGAAGGACATGTTCCGTCTCACGATTATCGTGAAGGGAGATGACCGCAGTATCGAGCAGATCCAGAAACAGCTCTATAAAATCATCGACACCGTCAAAATCATGACTATCCACCCGGCCCGCAAGGTGGAGCGTGAAATCGGGTTGATCAAACTGAAAGCACCAATGGGCGAACGCAACGAGGTTCTGCAGATGGTCAATGTGTTCAAAGGGCAGATTCTCGACTCGAGCACCAGCGGATTCGTAGTGGAAATAACCGGAAGTAGTGAGAAGGTGGATTCCTTCATCAACCTGTTTCCCTCGAACCAGATTGTAGAGGTTGCCCGCACCGGTATCGTGGCAATGGACCGGTGGGAGAAAAACGGCGCGTCGTGAGCAAGGCTTCAAAGAGGCATTGCATGACATATACACATTATTGAGGAAATCAAGGAGAAAGAAAATGGCAGAAATTTTTTACGACAAGGATGCAGATCTCAACCTGTTGCAGGATAAGACTATTGCGGTAATCGGGTTCGGAAGTCAGGGACATGCGCATGCGCTGAATCTGCATGAAAGTGGTTGTAGGGTTGTGGTTGGATTGCGGAAGGGCAGTTCCAGCCGTGCCGAAGCTGAAAAACATGGTGTACAGGTTGTGGAGCCAGGGGAAGCGGCCAAAATGGGCGACCTGATCATGGTGCTGGTGCCTGACGAACTGCAGCCGCAGATCTACGCGCAGGAAATCGAACCCGGACTGGAAGCCGGCAATATGCTGATGTTTGCGCATGGATTTTCTATTCACTTCCATCAGATACAGCCCCCTGAGAATGTAGATGTAGTGATGATTGCACCGAAGGGCCCCGGTCATACCGTACGCCGCGAGTACACCGATGGCCGCGGAGTGCCCGGCCTGATCGCGGTGCATCAGGATCCGAGCGGCG
>CAZAMY010000414.1:0-3118 GCA_964485995.1 uncultured Sediminispirochaeta sp. | reverse complement strand
CCGACATTGTCGAAATCTCAATCTCACCGGAGATGCCGAAGAGTGACAGGGCCTGTTCGGCGGCGAGCGTACGTTCCGCATCGCCTTCGGTCACTATGTCCCTCACTTTTCCACCCAGCTCCTCAGGGAACTCTTGGCCGAGGTACGCGGTGGTAAGCCCGCCGGCTTTGGCTCCGCCCTCCCACACGACTTCTCCTGAGCCCGCTTCGATCATCCCGCCCATCAGTTTGAGCAAGGTCGACTTACCGGCCCCATTGCGGCCCAAGAGACAGATCCGGTCGCCCGCTTCTATGTGCAGCTCGAGCTCGTCGAACAATGGCGGTCCGCCAAAGCTCAGAGTGAGATCTTTAATACTGATTATTGCCATACCTGCATCATACCGGTTTGTGCCGGCATCTACAATAAGAAATTGCACTGTTAACGGTTATCTGTTTGCTCATACTTATAATAGCTCGTATACTTAAGATAGGCGGACGCATGAAACCCTTCACTCAAAACAGCCTATCTAAGTCTCTCTTCCTAAATAGTATTATCGGCTTATTACTGCTGTTTATCACCCTTGCAGGCAGCTTCCTGTGGCTTGAACGGGTAGAATACCGCCGCACTACCAAAGAACTCGAATCAAATTTTCTCCAAAAAAATAAAGAGATGGTGCGGGGCGAGGTCAACGATGTATTCGAGTATGTCCGTTTCCGGGATAACGGGCTTATGGAGAGGATTAAAACCGGCGTTCAGAGTCGGGTCAGCAACGCCAGTGCTGTGGTCAAGCAGATATATTCCGAAATGTCATCCTCGGCCGGTGAAGATGAAATTCTCGAAGAAATTATTGCCACCGTTCGATTGCTGAGCCTGAACCGCAGCTCAGATTACATTTTCATCAATTCGTTGGAAGGCGAAAGTCTTCTCAATCCTCCCAATCCCTCCCTGGAAGGGAGCAATTTACTCGAGTCGGACAATCCACATGAAGAACGGGTCATGCAGAGCTTAGTCCGCACCGCCCAAGAGGAGGGGGCTGGATTCACCACTTATAAATGGCCCATGCCGGATGATCCCGGCATTCTACACGACAAAGTTACGTATATAGAGGTTTTCGAACCGCTGCAGATCTTTATCGGCAGCGGCGAATATCTCACGCACATCGAAGCGGAAATTCAGCAGGAGACCCTCGAATGGATTTCTCATCTTCGCTTTGGAAACGAGGGGTATATTTTCGTTGTGGAGTCTTCCGGATTGATGTTGTCGCATATCGATGAAGAGTACGACCACCGCAACCTCAGCAACTACCGCGACCCGGAAGGATTTCCCGTCGTACAGGCGATCATCGACACAGCCATCAGTGATGAGGAAGGCGGGTACGTCGAATACCTGTGGGAAAAGCCCTCTACCGGCCATCAGGCCCCGAAGCTTTCATTTGTGAAATATTATGAAAACTGGAACTGGGTTTTTGGAGCGGGAGTCTATCTGGACGCCCTGCAAGCGCAGCTGGACAGCAGACTTACAGAGTACCGCCGGCGAAGCTGGACACGCATTGGTATCGCCTTAGGACTGTTTGCATTCGTCGCAGTATTGAGCCTGGTCCTGGTTCTGTTCATGACCCGTAAGGTCGAGCGGAGTCTGCAGCTCTTCGCCGATTTCTTTCAGAACTCCGTTCGCACCTACACCCATATTGAACCCGATTCCCTGAGATACCGGGAGTTTAAACAGATTGCCGAATATGCAAACCGGATGGTAACCGAATACAACATCAGCCGCCGCCGGATTGAAACCTCCCTGTTGGAAAAGGAGACCCTCCTCAAAGAGGTGCACCACCGTGTAAAGAATAACCTGCAGCTCATTTCAAGCATCCTGAATTTGCAATCGACTTACCTCGAGGATGATTCGCTGCTGCAGTATTTCAAGGAGAGTCAGAGCCGGATATTTACCATGGCCTCGGTGCATGAGGAGCTCTATGAATCAGAGAATTTTCAGAAAATCGATTTAGGAAGATTTTTGAAACGCATTGTTCCCGATTTAGTCCATCTTTATTCCCAGAGCACTATGATTACTTATGAAGTCGAGGCGGAGGAAATTCTGGTCGAGCTGAATCTGGCTATACCGGTGGGCTTGATTGCAAATGAAATCGTGACCAACAGCATTCAACATGCGTTCCCCACCTATCATAGCGGTCACATCAATATGAGCTGCAGGAAAGAGAATCACACGATTGAATTGAGTATCAGCGATAACGGTATCGGTATTCCTGCAACTTACAATTCTGATGAACCCCACAGCCTGGGTATACAGTTAATCGACACCCTGGTAAAGCAGATCCATGCAAGTTATGAAATCCACAACGAAAACGGCTGTTCGTTTCACCTTTTGATACCCCTGCAAAACGGGTCTTTTTAAGGAGCTGCTATGGATATCATTCAGAGACATTTCGAAGCTGACGGCAGTATCCTTCTGCCGGCCGGGATGGTGGAGTTACTCGATAGTGGTAGTACATAGCAAAACAGCAACTTTCAGTTGACAACATGGTATATACCTTTTATTGTGGTCTATACCACTTAGTTAGTGGTACACATGAAAAGGCGGATGCCATGAATATAGACACACATATCGAAATAGAGAAAGAGAGTAAGAGGCCGGTGTACCGGCAGCTTTCCGAACACCTCATCCGGATGATTCGGAAAGAACAGCTGTTAGGGGGAGCGAAGCTTCCGCCGGAGCGGGAGTTGGCAGAAAAACTCGAGATAGCCCGCGGTACGGTAAAAAGGGCGTATGAACTCGTTGAGCAGGCAGGTCTGGTAAAAATAATCCACGGGAAAGGAACTTTTGTGCTTGCGGAGGAAGACCCGGACACCGAAAGCCGAAAAGACCAGGCGGTAAAAATAATCGGCGATGCGCTCAACAAGCTCGATACACTTCGCTTCACCCTTCCGGAGATCAGCAGCATGGTGCAAGTGATGATCATGGAACGGGAGCGGCGGCTGACCTCCTTTCACATTGCCTTTGTCGATTGTAACCCTGAATCCCTGGCCATTTTTGAAAAGCAGATTCTCTACGTATCCCGAATGCACATTCACAAGTATCTGCTAGATGAGGTGGCTGCGATGGAGGATCCGGAAAAGGTATTCTC
>CAZAMY010000413.1:0-3124 GCA_964485995.1 uncultured Sediminispirochaeta sp. | reverse complement strand
GAGATTTGAACACCTGCTCACGGATTTCTGAGTTCACACGGATCCCGTGGGATTCTCCGATGAGATACACACGTGCCGGCGGAATGTGCCGGGCTACCTCCTCTGTAAGCGGCCGGGAGTGTGTCTGCAGATACGTGTACAGTTCTGCGGTGTTTTCTTTGTCAGCATCGGCGGCACCGGCGGGAAGCACATCGAACCGGAGCTCCTCTGCCACTCTCCGGGCGGTGGCCGGGTTGCTGCTTTCGATTGCTATGACTGCCGCATTGTGCCGGCGTGAAAGCGGAGCGTCTGTTTTAATTTTAGTGAGGGCTGACCGGGCGGCATCTTCATTGACAAACTCGAGGTAGGTTAGTTTGGCGACAAATTCCTGCGTTGCATCCGGAGTTTCCATGATATGGAAAGTCCGTCCGGATTGGGGGCGTACGCCGGTGAGCCGTTGTACCCTGGAGAGTTCATCCCGGGCGAGGATGCGCTTATGAATGACACTGCCCGTATATTCGTCGGTGAACTGCGGGCGGACCAGGTAGTCGGGCCGCTCGGGTGTCGCGGAACATGCGGTCAGAAGAACGGCCAGAAGGATAGCCAGAAGAGCGGCGGCGGCCATGACCAATCTGCAGAGTCGGTACATAACTCTAATCAAAACGTGTTTAACAGTTTTTGTAAAGCCGGAGGCTTACCAGCGGAATAGAATCCGCAGGATGCTTAGCACCATTTTTCGCCCCGCATTATGTGTCTTCCCCATCATGTGACGTTTTGCGCGTACTGCCAGGCTTTACGAACTCTATTCGCCTGAAGCGAAGTGCCGACCAGTCTGAATCAATGGCCACTTGACGCACCCCTTTGAAACCAAGCTCGCCAAGCACTTGCCACCCCGTATCTCGATTGAACTCGCAGGAGTAATTCTTGGAACTTGCTTTGGGATAAGCAAACCACACAATAGCATCTCCAACCGCTTTCTGCGAAATTGACTTCGCCAGCTTGTCTACTTCATCCTGGGTCCGTACAAACGCCAGCGAGAAGCCGATATCCTGGATACCCTCAAGACTTCGGTGAACGACTACCTGATCATCAAGTGAGGCGAGTTCTGATTCGAATGTCTGCGGGGCGTTCAGTACCAAGATTTCTTTATGATTTTTCAGGTTCAGTTTTTTGAAGATGTCAGCCATGTTTACTCCTTGCTTTTGCTAGTAGAATAAACCGTCTACGATAGAGTTAATCTATAGAAAAAGTTGCGTCGGGGCAACTCGAAGAAACCGCCGAGATGCGTTAGTCTTATCCCGTTGCGATTAGTATGAGCCCGGCGACCATGAACACGACCGCAGAGAAACGGAGCCAGCCACCCGGTTCACGCAGGATGAGTAGCCCGAGCAGGACGCCTATAGGCAGGCTTACCTGGCGAAATGCGACCACATAGCTCACATCAGCCACATACGCCATGCTCATGAGCACCAGTCCGTAGGTTACGTAGATCATCAGTCCCATTAGCACCGACGGCAGGATTGGAGTAGTTTTCGATCGGTCGGGAGAATCGGAGGATAGCAGTTTTACATCGACGAGGAAAAAAAGCGCCATCCATAGAACTGACATTACTGCCTCGAGGGCGAGGTAGAGATAGGAAATCTCCAGCACGCTTTGTGAGGCTCCGAGTACTTCCGGGGCACGCAGCATCTGCAGGGCGGCATCATCGAGTACGGAGTAGCCCATTGTACCGAAAGCGGCCATCAGTGCGAACAGGCTGGTCAGGTTGAAGTAGTTGCCCAACCGGAACTCTCCGAAATACCGCATTGGCAGAAAAAAAGCCGCAATAACTATGATTACGGAACCAGCCACGGCCTGCGGGCTAATCTGAGCGCCCCTGCCGAGTATATATGAAAGTATCAGCACCAGCAGTACCGGTAGCGTCCGCGCAACGGGATAGGCGATCGACAGGTCTCCGTGCCTATACGCTCCCGCCAGACCCGAAAAATAGAGTGCCTGGAAAAAACCGGCTCCCAGCAGAAGCAGCCATACGCGGAGAGGGAACATATGTAAGGCAGACCAGTGGATAAGAATGAGGGGCAGCAGGATGACAGCCCCTCCCGTCAGGGCAACCATGTACACTTCTGATGTGGGATAGAGCCGTTTGCTGAAGAAGTTCCAGCCGGCATGCATGAAGGCGGAGATGAGAATCAACACAACCGCTGCTGCGCTCATAGGCGCAGAATAGGCTAATCCGGCTCGATCTACAAGGGGGCTGCCAGGTGGAGGGGAGCTCTAAAGTACCATTCCACGTATAAGATTGTATCGTCACTTCACACTTCATAGAAAGTATGTGTCTTTTTTTTATAAATCTTTTCTAGGCTAAGACTTGCCTGTAAAGATTAGTATTTTTATCATATTAATAAAGAGGGTGAATGAATGAATTTTTCATATGCCTGTTAGCACAGTTTTGACGATTGAATAATATTAAGGAGAATAAAATGAGACGTGTATATTATAAAATTGCAGTTGTAGCCAGCATAGTAGTTTTAATTTTTAGTGCATGCGAAGGACCCCAGGGCCCAATGGGTAACGCTGATGTGTCAACGGGTACAATGACACTAGTTGATGGCGATTGGCAATCGGGCTACTATGATTTTGAGACTCCGAACCAATCACTGATTAGTCGTCCCGCTTCGACTTACTCAATGAGTGTGTCCCAGTTAACTGAGTCTATTTTGGATTCAGGGATGGTACTGGTCTATTACAGAGTGGTTAACCGTAGTCTATCAGATACGAACACTTATGAGCCGTTACCGGTAAAGTTTACCTCTCCTTTTAATACTGAATACACTCACAATATTAGATACAAGTACGATGTTGGCACCATAGAGCTATACTATTACTACAGTGACAATGACGCATCTGACAGTAACAACCCTCCCGATATTTCTAATGATACATTGCCCGATATCCAGATTAAGTGGGTGGTGGCATCTAGCAGCGCTGCTTCGAGTATGATTACTGCAGGCGTAGACCTGAATGACTATCACGAGGTTCAGAAGGCGATAATATCAACTCAGTAGCTTTACGCCCGATTCAATATCCGGAACGAACAATACCGTCCCGCCGCGGTTGCTTTCGTGAATGAAGCTCTGGAGGCTAC
>CAZAMY010000412.1:0-3138 GCA_964485995.1 uncultured Sediminispirochaeta sp. | reverse complement strand
CGGGGGTGTTAGTTCGAAGCTTGTGGGCGGCGGCCTCCAGGGCCTCGCGGTCGCGGCCGCTAATCACCAGGTTGCAGCCGGCCTGCGCGAACAGGCGGGCGGTCTCGCGCCCGATGCCCTTCCCACCGCCGGTAATTAGGACCGTGCGTCCGTTGAGGCTTTCGAGCCGCCCGCTCTTATTTCTCTTCGACATATCCGTTCTCCTTTAGCCAGTTGAAACACTCCAGAATAGCCGCCGGCAGGTCGCTCTGCGGCATACCCAGCTCCTGTACCGCTTTGCGGTTGCTGTAATAGCACTCGGCGTGGGAAACCCGGGCCATCGGATAACTGAGAAACGGCGGCCGGCCGCTGACTCGCCCCCACATGGATCCGACCAGGCCCATTGCATCCACCAGGAAGTTCGGAAAATTTAAACCCGGCGCTTTCACCCCCAGAGTATCGGCAATCAGGCGGAAGGCCTCGCCGTAATCGAGGTTCTGCCCGGAGGTAATGTAGCACTGCCCGTACCCGCCGCGCTGCAGCGCATTCGCCGCGGCTGCGGCCACGTCGCGGGCTGCCACATAGCTTTTTCCGCCGGATGTGTAGCCCGGCGTCTTACCGGCATATACCGACAGAATCATCTGCCCGGCCCCCGGCTTGCTGTCATAAGCCCCGAACATGAAGGAAGGATTGAGGATTTTTACCGGCAGCCCCTGTTCACGCTGCATTTGCAGCAGCAGCTGCTGAGCCGCGAACTTGGAGTCCTGGTAGTCGAGCCCGTATTTTCCGTCGGTGTACGGCCCCGCTTCGGTCCCCGGCTGCTGCTTGGGTCCTGGACTGAAGCTGGTGGCAGTGCCCACATGCACGAACGTTCGTACGCCCAGCTGCAGCACCGCCTCGGCCAAAATCCTCACCGCATGGTAATTCACCGCCCAGATGCGCCGGTCACGGGACGGCCATATCTGCGTATTGGCTGCGGTGTGGATGACCGCCTCGCAGCCCTCCAGGGCCGCTTTCACCTGCTCCGGCTGCAGCAGATCGCCCTCGACCCGCTCTATCTCCAGCCCGTCCAGAGTACCGGTCTGCCGCCCCGGCTGCACCAGGGCCCGCACTACGGCGCCCCGCTCCAGCAGTTCACGCACCACATGGCTGCCCAGCATGCCGTCGGCACCGGTTACCAGAATCTTCACTTGCGTCTCTCCTTGTTGGTTTCCCGTCCGCGCCAGTGGCGCGAAAGACCCGAAGCGCAGCTGCGCCTGTATGCAATTATGCCGGACAGGAAAGAAAAGGACAATAATAATTTTATTGATGAGGATTCACTTCTATAGACGTGCCGGGCCGTGGACCGGTCCTGGCCTGCGCATATCATCTCGCATTAATACTGGTAGACAGCATGACGGAGAAAAAACAAAAGCACATAACTGATTAACAGCGCAGCCGCACCTGTCACAATAAATGTAGCGTCTAATCCATGACGCTCGGCCAGTATGCCGCACAACCACGGCCCGAGAAACATACCGACTGCATACACACTCTGATGAAAGCCCATTGCCGAAGCCCGCCCGTTGTCCGGTATATCTTCCATACACACCCCTATCAATACCGGATACCCAATACCGTGGGCAAAGCCCAGCAGTGCCTGGAGAAGAAACAATAGCCCGACTCCGCCGGCAAAGGGTGTGAAGATGATACCCACAGCAAAAAGCAAGTAGCTCACTGCCAGCAGCCGCACCGAGTTCTCGCTCTTCCCGATCGATGTAACCAGTACGTTTCCGGCAATCAAACAGAAAATATTCACCGTAAGCAGATAGCTCTTGATTATATCGTTGGCACCCATCTCTTGAACGATAAGCGGAAAAAATCCAAACACAAGGCCGAAATTCAGAAACTGGTTTACTGCCGCCATAAGCGAAACGTAGCGTACTTTTGGATTCCGAAATACAAGCCCAATCTTGAATGGCGGATGCGAAGAGTTCAGATGTGCCGAGGAGTCGGGTACCGATAGAAGTACCAGCAGAGAGAATGCCGCTGCGGTCGCGGATACAAGGAAGGCAGTCAAGTAACCGCCGGAGCTGTTCAGATATCCGGTAGCGAATGTTCCAGCCATTTTTGCCAGCGAACTGGCCAAGGTCAGAATTGATCCGGCTTTGATCATCTCCTCATCCCTGAACAGACTGCCGAAGAATACTACCTGCAGCACCCAGGCACCCATCGACAGCCCCACCAGCGACCGGCCGAAAGTCAGCCCCAGAAAGGCGCCCGAGAAGCCCATCACCAGGGCTCCGATTCCGGCCAGCATGATTCCAGCCAGTATAAAGGTTTTGCGATGTCCGATTTTATCGGTAATGATACCGATCGGCAGCCGCACTACCGCTTGCCAGAGTCCGTACATGGCCAGAACAATGCCTACCTGGGTCAGCGTGCCGGTTTTCAGCAGCACGTACTGCGGCAGAGTAGGTAAATACACGTAATGAGAAAACCAGAATAAAAATACCGACAACAGTACTAGGAATTTTATGAGGCGCGTACTGTCGAATGATTTACTTAAAACCACATTCAAGCCCTTCAGGATCTGCCGGAGTAAGGGCCGCACATCCTTGTTGCGTTTTGAGCTGATACGTCAACGTAGCGTATTATCAGGAAACCTTTACACACACCGGTGTAGGCAGCCCTACGGAGTAGCCGGTTGAATCAAGCTGGCCGGTATTTTGGTCAATCCGGAATGATACCAGAGTATCCGAGTCCTGATTTGCCGCTATCAGCATAGTACCGGATGGATCGATCAAAAAATTCCGCGGTGTTTTTCCGCCGGTAGAAGTGTGACCGATCAGCGACAGTAATCCGCTCTCCCTGTCAATTCGAAATCCGGTTATGGTGTCATGTCCCCGGTTCGAACAATACAGGTAATCTCCCGGAGGAGCAATATGCAAATCGGCGGAAGTACTTTGTCCGGAAAAGCCCGCGGGTAACAAATTCGAAGTCTGCACAATATGCATGCTTCCGTCGTGCGTATCGAATGAAAGCACCGAAACCGTTGAATCCAGCTCATTCACGAGATATGCATATCTGCGGTCGGGATGAATCTCGATATGTCTAGGCCCTGATCCAGGGGTAACCATCAGGTCGAACTCTGCTTGTGCATCAAGTTTTCCGGCAGCG
>CAZAMY010000411.1:0-3140 GCA_964485995.1 uncultured Sediminispirochaeta sp. | reverse complement strand
AGTATGCACTAAGTCGAGCATCCCCACAAAGAAGTAAGCAATACCCACTATGGCGAAATAGGAGTTCTCGAAATAGCGGTGCCCGTTCCAGGCAATAAAAAAGATCATCCAAGCCACTGCAATGCTGAACATTTCAGCAAACACATGTGCCAGTAGAAAATTGTACTGATCGAGTCCGAACAGCAGGATGAAGCCGCTGCAGAGAACGAGCGCAAATCTAATAAATGTTCCGCGAGTTAAAACAAAACTGTGCTGCATGCCTTAATCTAAATAAATCGAGTCCATCGGTGAAAGAATTTCCACCGGAAGGTCTGTTTTCTTGGCAAATTTTACTGCATCCTTCCGATGTCCAACCACCGCTCCCCAGTGATAAGGTATCACTTTTCTCGGCTTGAAATTCTGCAAAGCCTCAGCTGCCTCACCGGCGTTGAAGGTGTACGTGCCGCCCACCGGCAGTAATGCCACGTCTATATTCTCCAAAGAGTCCATTTCGCTCACCGCATCGGTATCGCCAGCATAGTATATGCGTTTCCCATCAATTTCAATAACAAATCCCAACCATTCGTTCTCTTTTGGATGAAATTCCTTTTCCACGTTATAGGCAGCGACCCCCTGCACTTTCAGCCCTTTGAGGCTGTACTCGCCGCCGGGCAGTAAAATTTCTCCGCGACCCAGTTCATCGACTACATCTCTGCTGCCGACGATCTGTCCATCCTCTTTTGACACCGCCCGGATATCTTCCGGTGAAAGATGATCGTAATGACTATGACTGACCAGTATCACGTCACCGTCGTGCGGTTCCCCGTCAATCTGCCAGGGATCGATATATATGGTTGAAGAACCACTGATAAGAAAGCTCGCATGTCCAAGCCAAGAAAGTATAACCGGCATATAGTGCTCCTTTTTTTTAAGATTAGAATAGCACATTTCAGCGGGTTTTCCTATTCCAAATTATTTGCTATTTTACACTTACAGCCAAAAGCAAGGAGAAATATGGATGATAAAAGGCTACACACCCAAACTGAACCTGATTGATACCGAAAAAGCAATTAAATTAGTAAAAGATACCTTTGAACACAAGCTGGCCGATCACCTCGACCTGCAGAGAGTCAGCGCCCCCCGATTTATCGAGGTCGGCAACGGTCTGCAGGACGACTTAGCCGGAACCCAGATTCCGGTCGGTTTTCATGTAAAGCATCGGCCCAACCGGCTGGAAATCGTGCACTCACTGGCAAAGTGGAAGCGAATGGCCCTGCAGCGCTACAAGTTTGATCCGGACACCGGCCTGTATACCGACATGGACGCCATCCGCAAGGATGAAGATGTCAGTGAGATTCACAGTGTGTATGTGGACCAGTGGGACTGGGAAAAGACCATTACAGAGGATCATCGCAGCCTCGAATACCTCAAATTCACCGTTCGTGAGATTTACCGTGCTCTGATCGAAACGGAAGAGGTAGTGGCCGAAGCGTTTTCTGAACTGCAGCCGCGTCTGCCGAAAGAGATCAGCTTCGTGCACACCCAGGAGCTGGAAGACCGCTGGCCTGATCTAACCCCTAAAGAACGGGAGCACAAGGCGGCCCATGAGTATGGCGCCTATTTTCTGATCGGCATCGGCGGAGAATTGCGCTCCGGCGACCGGCATGATGCCCGGGCAGCCGATTACGACGACTGGATTACCATCAACGAAGAGGGATCGATGGGACTCAACGGCGATATAATCGTACTCGATCCGACCCGCGGCAAGGCCTTGGAACTCTCATCCATGGGAGTACGCGTCTCTCCGGAGTCACTCAAGGCCCAGTTGAAGGAGATGGGAATGGAAGAGCGGTCACAGCTGGAGTTTCAGTCGGGAGTAATCGACGGCACTATCCCGCTCTCAATCGGCGGGGGCATCGGACAGTCACGGCTGTGTATGCTGCTGCTGCAAAAGGCGCACATCGGCGAGGTACAGGTGAGTGTCTGGCCCGATGAAATGATTGAGGAGTACCGCCAAGCCGGCGTGGAATTTCTGTAAAATTATTACCCTAGGCCAGATGAGTTACTTAGCGGGATCCTGCTTACCGGAACTCTGATCCGGAGGGGATCCCGTTTTTATTTCCTGCATAATTTCACTTTTGAATTCGGCGAAGAGTGGTTCAGCCTGCCGCTTTACTGCGGCTTGAAACCGGTCGTAGACCTCCATAAAACGGCGGCCGACGGGTGTGAGCGAGGCACCTTCCCTGCGCTCCCCACCTTTTTTTCGCTCTACTATCTTGAGCTGCAGATGTTGTTCGAGGTCGGTGAGCATGCGGTGGGCTTTTACATAGGATAGATTCATGTGAACAGCTGCTTTTCGGATGGAACCAAAAGAATCGATGTGCTGTAAAAGCCACAACACACCGATTCCCATAAATTGGTTTCCTTGCGGGTCGGCCAGATAAAGCTTCATCTTGAGATCGAATTCCGAGCCGAGATCTGCGATGTTTCCGCCTTTATCAGCCTCCGGACCCATATTACAGCAGTTCGCGGGCGGCCTTATCGATAGTGGTGTAGAGCTCTTCGATATTCTCGATGTCTACACTGGAATATGCAACCCGGAGGTACTCAGTGCCAATAGCAATGGTTCCGATACCGTACTTGTCGAGCAAGTGCACGCGCAGCTTCTCCGCATCGCCGGTATAGGTAAAAGTCATGAAGTAGCCGGAGTTGAACGAGAGCGGCGTCAGCGGGCTGTCACTGCCGAGCATGGCCAGGACTTCACGCACCTTGTGATAACGCTCTTCGAGAATCTTGAATGCAGCTTCCTTCTCCTGAACGTAATCTGCGCTCTGCAGACCTTTGAGCATCATGCTCTGGGCCATACGGTTGGCGTTGGAAATTGAGGCACGGATTGCACCCATGGTCTTTTTCTGCAGTGCCTCGTACTGTTCGGCGGCCATACCCTTGGCAGCATAGGTCACGAAACCTACCCGAAATCCCCAGGCCAGCTCTTCTTTTGTGGCACCATCGAATTTCACCGCCAATATATTTTCATGCAGATCCGCCAACAGGCCGAAGAGTGATTCTTTGAGTGTATCTTCTTCATAAAACAGACCGAAATAGGCATCATCCATGAAACAGAGCACATCGTTGCCTTCATCGGCAAGCTTCTTCAGAAG
>CAZAMY010000410.1:0-3146 GCA_964485995.1 uncultured Sediminispirochaeta sp. | reverse complement strand
CTGATAACCGGGCAGCAGGCTCATTTGCTCCAATTGCAAACAGACTGATACCATAACGCGTGTGTCGCAACAGATAAACCATAAGAGCAGTAAATGCTGCCCACACAAACAGTACCCCCGGTATACCGAAGATCCAGCGGTCGCTTACCAATGCGACCATAAATGGTGAAGCGGTTCCGACTTTTGCACCACGCGTTAAAAACAGAATGATGCCGCGTACGACACCACCCATGCCAAGGGTCATTACCAGCGGTGGTATATTGAAGGCTGTTGCTCCTACACCGTTCAGAAGTCCGATCAAAAAGCAGGACGCCAATACCACTACTACTGCTAAGACCATATAATCATTGCTGCCGTTTACGATATTGCCACCAATAATTGCTCCCAAGGTCATTACCTGCCCTACAGATAGATCGATTGAGCCCCGTCCGTTGATAATAACAAGATTTTGCCCGCCTGCAACCATGCCGAGAAAAGAGGACACTACCAGAATGTTTATGATCTGTGAGTAACTGGCAAATCCCGGAGAAATGATCTCGCCAAAAATCAGCAGTACAACCGAAAGAATAAATGCAAGTGCGACCGGACGTGTCAACTTATACACAACATCGCCGCCTATCTGCGCAAACCTGGTTTGGTTATCCGCCATTCTTAGTACCCCGCTTGGTTGAAAGTCCTCCTATGGCGAGTGCAACAATTACTATAATGCCTTGCAGGAGGGTTTGTACGACAATTGGAACCCGGGCGAAAAAGATTACATTATTCACCGTTTCCATGATAATTGCTCCGAAGACCGGTCCCACAATTCCACCAATACCCCCGGCTAAAGCCGTACCTCCCAGCACCACAGCACTTATTGAGTTGAGCGTATAACTAGGGCCGATGAGTGGATCCCCAGAAGCCGTTTCACCTATTATGGCTAAAGTGGCGAGACCGGCAAACAGGCCGCCCAATGTATAGCTAAGAACCCGGATATGCTTCACCGGAACACCGGTCTGAAAGGCCGACTCCTTATTTCCACCAGTGGCAAAAAGATAACGGTAAAAACGGGTCTTACTGATGAAGAAACCGTGGACTAAAAATAAAGCACCGATAATCCACAAAACCAACGGCAGTCCGATCAGCCCTCCGGAGTAGATTTCATAATAAAATCGGGGGACCTCTCCGCCGGGGCTGGGCATTACCCACAGAGCTACCCCACCAAAAATTGTGCCGGTGGCAAATGTGGTAATTATGGGTGTAAGACGAAGGTATGAAATTAAAACGCCATTTATAAAACCTGCCGCCACAGCAATGAGCAATCCCAGCAGCATTGCCAATAACACCCCACCAGGTGTCGGCCCAAAAACTCCGATCATCTGGACTATGGATACATTGGTTAGTGCAATTATGCTACCAATAGACAAATCTATATCGCTTCCTAGAATTATAAAGGCCTGTCCCACTGCTACCAATATGAGCGGCAGAAAGGAACGGAATGTAGAACTCAAGACTCGCGGCTGAAGAAAGGTATCCTGCAGCAATGCATTGATTATAAGCAGACCGATCATAATGAGCAGGCTCAATAAAAACGGGTAGCGTTTGAAATTTACAGTTTTTAGTCGTTCATTAATATTCATTCGTTCTTGTTCTCACTGTCGGTTTTCTTTTCTATATCCGAGCGCGACTTAAAAGCCGCATTATACAGCTCATACTCATTTATCCGGTCTCCTTCCAACTCATCTGAAATTTCTCCGGTATTGAATACTAATACTCTATCCGTATGGCTCAGGAGTTCCTCATCGTCGGAGGAGTGCCATATAATCGACACACCCTGCTCACACAGGGAGTCCATCAATTCGTACAGCTGCTTCTTTGTCTGAACATCGATTCCTTTCGTTGGATCGTCCATCAAAATGATACTAGGGTTTGTTAGAAGCCAGCGTGCAATCACTACTTTTTGCTGATTTCCACCGCTAAGTTCATTTACCGTCGATGTTAGACTAGATAAAACTATCTTTAACTGTTCTACTACCGGCATTACTTCTCGTCCTATACCCCTTCGCGAAAAAAGAAACCGTTTTGCACTATAGGTAAGCGAAAGGATCAAGTTCTCCAGAATAGGACGAATAAGCATCACTCCGTAGGTTGTTCGATCTCCGGATATAAAAGCAAATCCTGCATGCATTGCCCTGCGTGGAGATGAAAGCTTTAGTTCTTTGCCCTCAAGCGCAATAGTACCCGCTTTTATTGGCACTGCCCCAAACAGACTCATCAGAAGGGCCGATTGTCCCTGACCCTGCAGTCCTCCCAGTCCCAATATTTCTCCCCGCCTAACTCCGAAGGAGACGCCGTGGAGCAGGCTTCCTTCCAGATTTTTTATACTCAGAATCTCATTTTCTGCGTTGCTGCTTCGTCTACTCGTTTGCGCTTCGCGAACTTCTTGCCCAATCATCATTTTCACGATTTCAGATTGGTCAGTTCCCTGCAAATCAACATCACCCACACTTGCTCCGTTCCGTAACACTGTTGCCCGATCCCCGATCTCATACACCTCGATCATGCGATGAGTGATAAATATGATCGACTTTCCTTGCTGTTTGAGATCGCGGATTATGTCAAAAAAGACAGCAACCTGGTCACGATGAAGCGAAGAAGTTGCCTCATCGAAAATGATAATCTGCGGATCCGTCGCCAGAACCTTGAGTATCTCCACAATTTGGCGCTCATCCGGAGGCAATCTTCTAATTGGAGTATCGAGCTGAAAATCGGAACTTACCACCGAACGGAACAGTTTCAGCATCTTTTGTGCATGTTCCAGCTCCCGTTGGTCGTCAATTATCCAGGGGCCCTTGGTCGGTTCATTGGCCAGCATGATGTTTTCTGCGATAGTCAACTCCGGAATTAGACTAAGTTCCTGATAGACGACTGAAATACCCCGCGCCTTGGATTCGATCGGTTTGGTAAACTCGACCTCTTCTCCAAAGACGCGGATTGAGCCGGCATCCGGGGCGACCGCCCCGGCGATGATCTTACATAGCGTACTCTTTCCGGAACCATTCGATCCCATAAGAAAGTGTACCTCTCCCTCTTGCAACACAAAGTTGCCGTTGGCAAGTGCTGTTACTCCGCCGTAGTTTTTTTCTACACTACTGACTTCTAATGCC
>CAZAMY010000409.1:2194-3155 GCA_964485995.1 uncultured Sediminispirochaeta sp. | reverse complement strand
GGTTACGCTATGGGATTTAACTACAACGGAAAATTGAGATCGGCGGAAGTACTGCTGCACCACGACGGCACTTTCCGTATGATTCGCCGCGCTGAGACCATCGACGATTATTTTGCCACCCTCCGTTTTCCGGGAGCGGCAATCGACGTTTGAGTACACAGCCGCCGCTCAACATTCACCTGAAAGAGAAGCTGAGCGGCGGTTCTTTTTATGCAAATGGATCGTCACAGGCCGGCATTATCAGCCATGCAACCAGATAGAGCAGCAGGCCGGAACCGACCGCAAAAATAAGAATCAGAGTAATGATTCTGACCAGGGTTGCATCAAGACCAAAATATTCGGCAATACCCCCGCATACCCCGCCGATTTTACGGTTGGTTCGCGAAAGACACAGTTTTCTGGATGCCATTTTCTAATCCTCCAATTTATTTTATCTATCTCTATTTGATAACACATTCTACTAAATCTTTCCATTCCTGTTTTTTTAGGGTAGAGTAAAACTCCTATGCAAAGAAAATCAACTGTCGAAAGCCTGCCGCGCCTGGACAGCACACCTGACTTACGAGAAAGGCTCCTGAACCTGTGCCGGCTGAAACCGGGGCAGATATGGGAAGATCCGTGCGGCCGGCACCGGGTGGGGGTATTGGATGCCACTAAGCAGGCAGCCGTACGGCAGCTGTTCAACGGACATACTGCCGATCTTATGCTGAATGATCCGCCCTACAACTTTTCGGTCGGGGGCAAACGTACCGCTGCCCTTTCAGCCCAGGGGCTGCATGAGTATATGCGCTTCTCCCGGGCGTGGGTGAGAAACGCAATTGAGGTACTCAGCCCGGCAGCGCACTTCTACATCTGGCTCGGAGCGGATCAGAAAGACGGCTTTCAACCCCTGCCCGATTTTATACTGATGATGCGGGAGTTCACAACACTGCGGTCACGCAGTTTCATTACCCTGAGGAAT
>CAZAMY010000409.1:0-2184 GCA_964485995.1 uncultured Sediminispirochaeta sp. | reverse complement strand
TCAGCGCGGCTACGGCACGCAACAGAACTGGATGGCGGTTCGCCAGGAGCTGCTCTACTACATCAAAACCAGCCCTGCAGCAGCCCCGGCTTTTGAGGTCAGCTATACCGATATTCCCAAGGTGTTGAAGGGGTACTATAAGACCGTGCAGGGGGTGCGGACGGAAAACATCCAACGCAGCCGTTCGCAGACCATCCGGCCCGGCAATGTATGGCTCGATATTCAACAGGTCTTTTACCGGATGGAGGAGAATGTACCCGGGGCATTCGCGCAGAAACCGCTAAAGGCAATTGAGCGCATCTTGTCGTCGGCACCGGAGGCAGAGATCGTGGGTGATCTGTTTTGTCACAGTGGAACCAGCCTGATCGCCGCTGAGCGGCTCGGGCGGCGCTGTTTTACCGCCGATATAGACCCGCTGTTCGCCGAGTTGACTATCCGCAGACTCGAGCACTACCGCAACGACGGAAAGACCGGCTGGCAGTGGCACAATCCCTTTCCGGAAATCGAGCCTTGAACCGGGCTGCCGGCAACTGAACAGTCAGCGGCGCCGTTTTTTAACCGGTTTGATATCAATACCCCCGAACATGGCGAAGGCACTAATATGGATGGTGGGTGCGCCCGGTATTTGCCGGTCGCCGTACTTATTATCGATACCCCCGAAAATGGGCACCCCGCTTATCTCGAGATTCACTCCTTCGGGCACTACGATATCAACTCCGCCGAAAAGGCACATTGCATCAATGTAGGTATCTCCCGGAGGTAAAAAGGCTTCGGAAAAATCTAAGTCGACTCCGCCGAACGCCGCCAGAATCTTGATAGTGCGAGCCGGATACCACACCCCCTTGCGATCAGAACCGCTGAATATAGCCACAACGTCCTGCTGCTTCCGGACCTCACCCATATTGACTGCTGCATACCTCCCGCTGCTATCGGCTGCAGAGCCTGAACCGTCACTGATTGAAGGCAGATCTTTTATTACTTCTAAAAGAGCCAGTTTTTCTTCAGCTGCGGAAGCCCGGTCAATGCGCTGCTCAAACTCTTCCACTGACAAGTTATCATGTGCGTAATGCAATTTGAGCTGCTCGATAACCTGTTCTCGCAGCCGATCTATTGGTATTTGCTGAAAGTACTGTATGTCCCCCACTCTCACCTCCTGTGTGTAGAGTACGTGAGTTTAGCCCCTGTGGTCAAGAAAGAAAAGTAACTCTATAATGGTCTCCATGCAAACAGAGATCCTATGTATCGGGAACCCGATTTTCGATGTATGTGTCCATATAAATGAAACGGAACTGCAGAGCCTGCACCCATTAATTCCCGGTGCGGAATGGGAAGGCGTGTATCATATCGGTGATTCTATTTTCCAGCAGATTCTGAGCAGACTGAACACAAGGCCTACAGAGGTTGTGCCGGGAGGCGGGGCGCTGAATACAGTTCGGGTGCTTTCACAGCTCGGCCATTCGACCGCTTATATGGGCGGATTAGGAGACATTCCCACCCGCTTCCCAGCTGTTTCGGCGAAGGATTTTCGCCGCGAACTTCAAGTACACGGGATACAGAATTATACAGTTGAGTATCCCAACCGGCCGTGTGGAAGAAGCCTCTGTTTGAAAAATGGAAGCAGTGAGATACTTATTTTCAACCCCGCCGCAGCCGTACTCCTGCAGGATGCGAAAGAGCTGCCTGTACCGATCGAGAGCATCAAAGCGGAGATAGTTTATATAGAGGGCTTTCTACTACCCCGGCATACGCTGCTGGAACCGTTCCTGGACATCTGCCGGAGCGGAACCTCCCGTTTAGCCGTCGATCTAGGGGCCGCCCCAGTTGCAGCCGCACAGAAGGATTTTCTGATAAAGGAAGTGCTTCCGTACACCTCATTTCTGTTCGGAACTGAAGAGGAATACGCTGCACTGGACTGCTCTTTAGAAGATCTAAGCGCGGCTGCCGCCAGCCGGAGCTGCCTGATTGTGAAGAAAGGTGCTGCCGGTTCACGGGTGCTGTGTGCTGAACAGAGGATTGAGACGGCTGCCCATCCAGTAGAGGAAGTTAACAGCTTGGGCGCCGGGGATGCCTATGCGGCATTTTTCTTATCCCAGATACTGCGAGAATGTGGACCCGAGGCTGCAGCTAAGATTCCTTCCTACGGAAGCTCGCTTTTTCTCTCCAGATACGGCGGGGCGTTAGACA
>CAZAMY010000408.1:0-3156 GCA_964485995.1 uncultured Sediminispirochaeta sp. | reverse complement strand
CGGCGCGGCCGGTCAGGGGGAAGCGCGGCGGTTCCCAGCCCAGCGCCGCCGGCACGTCGGTCAGGCGGTAGCTGTTGGCGAAGTAGGGGCCGGAAGGACCGGGGTGCTGAACGGACTGCGCATCCAACAGGCTCCGCCCGAAGCCGGCGAACAGGGCGCTCAGGTCCCACAGGCTGGCCTCCGCACCGCCGAGGATCAGCGAGATGCCGTAGTGGGCCGCCGGCCGGGGAAAGTGCAGCCCCATCCGCTGCAGCTGGCGGTAAAAGCGGGTGTAGTCGTACTCCCGGGCCAGGTAGACGAAGGGTACATTGAGCGAGCGGATCAGGGCCTGGGAGGCGGGCACGGCGCCGTAGAACTCGTAGGAGTAGTTGCGCGGCACAAACTCCTTGAAGAACATCGGGATGTCCGGCAGCAGCTGGTCCGGGGTAATTAGTCCGTCGTCCAGAGCCAGGGCGTAAAGAAAGGGCTTGAGCAGGCTGCCGGGGCTGCGGACGGAGGAGACGATATCCACACTGGTGCCGTGGCGCCGGGCGGCCGCCTGACTCTCGGGTTGCACATTGCCCACATAGGCCAGGGCCCGGCCGCTTTCCAGGGACAGGACCACCGCAGCGGCGTTGTGGATGCCGCTCTCCCGCAGCCGTTCGTGGTGGCGCTGCACTGTCGCTGCCACGCGCGGCTGCAGGCTGCCGTCGAGACTGCTGTACAGGCTGCTGCCCCGGCCGCCTTCCTCGATATGCCGGGTCAGCAGGTGCGGTGCCCGGCGTGGAAACGGAATGGTGCCCTCCGGCAGGGGCTCGGCCAGGGCCAGCTGCAGGGATGCCGCCTGGATGATGCCCTGCTGCTGCAGGTCCCGCAACAGCCGGTTGCGCTTGTCCCGCAGCAGATCGCGGTTCCTGCCCGGAAATATTCGTGAAGGTTCGTTGGGCAGTACCGCCAGCAGGGCGGCCTCGCTCCAGGAGAGGGCCTCCGGCGGCCGGCCGAAGTAGCGCCAGGCCGCCGCCGAGAGGCCGATAGTATTGCCGCCGAAGGGAGCGTGGGCGGCATACAGGGCCAGGATCTCCCGCTTGGAGTAGCGCAGCTCCAGTTTCAGGGCCAGTACAGCTTCGATCACTTTCTCGCGCAGGCTGCGGGGCCGGCCTGCCCGGCTGAGGCGGATGGTCTGCATGCTGATGGTGCTGGCTCCACTGACGATGCGGCCCGCCTCCAGGTTTTGCCGGACCGCCCGCAGCACCGCCGCCGGGTCGACCCCAGGGTGCAGGGAGAAGCGGCGGTCCTCGAAGCGGATCAGGCAGCGGCGGTAGCGCTCCGGAAGCTGCTCCGAGACCGGAAAGCGCCACTGATCGTCGGCGGCAATCGCTACGCTGAGCAGGCCGCCCTCCCGGTTGTACACCGGGGTGGCGTAAGGCCCGTCGAAAAGCGGAGCGGGCAGCGGGACGGCCAACAGCAGAAGCAGAGCGGCGAGCAGCACTCCCGTAAATGCCGCCGCGCCGGCCTTCTGTAGATAGTTACTCAACGACCCGGACGCTCCTTCCCGGCTGGCGGGCGTAATAGCGCTTGTCATACATGGCCTGGCAGTCGACCATGGGCAGACGGTATTCGCCCACGTAGGCGGCGTTCAGCTCGACGGCGAAGCGCTTGGTCTCGCCCCGCTTCAGGTCGAAGTAGGTGTAGACCCGGTCGTCCCGGATGTCCTGGTACTCCGCCTGGTCTTCGGAGTGACCGCCGCCCAGCTGCTCCCAGCTGAGGATGCGCTGGTTGAGGATCTCCCAGCCGGAGGGAAAGATCTGGCTCAATACCAGGTCTTCAACATCCAGCGATCCGGTGTTGGTAATCTGTACATCGGCGATAAAGCTCACCCCGCTGCGGATCGAAGCGACCGAGAAGCCGGCTATATCGTCCTTCGGGCGGTAGTTTACCTGCATCGAAAGATTACGGCTCTCCCGGGGCAGCTCCTGTTGCAGCGGCACACCGCGGTTGACGATCTGCACGTACAGCGGGCGCTGCATCAGGTTGGTCACCGCGAAGAGGCCGTCCCCCTCGGGCAGGTCGGTGAGCAGGTAGCGGGCCGCGCTCGACTCCTCGACCGCTCGTTCGGCTTTGAACTGCCAGCGCAGCTCCACCGGCTCGGAGCGGTCGGTGTTGCCGAGGTGCCGGGCCATCGCCAGCAGGGCGAAGGCGGTGGACTGGGTGCTGAGCCAGCTGTCTGAGGAGAGCTCCCGGGCGATATCTTCGGCCAGGGTAAAGCGCTGCTGCTGTGCCTCCAGCTCGGTGTAGGCGATCAGGGCCATGGCCTTGTCGCGCAGCAGCGATCCGTAGGTGTGCTGCTGCGGGGAGTGGCGGTCCCAGTCCGGGGAGACGCTGCTTTGCAGCTGCCGGGCCAGGTCGGGCCGGCCGGCCATTGCGTACGCGGCGGCCAGCTGCAGCCGGGCGTGGTCGCCGGTATAGCGGTACTCGGTCAGCCGGTTCATCGCGCCGATCTCCGCCTGGCCGGCGGCCGCCAGAGTCAGCAGGCGGTAGGCCTGGATGGTGACCTCGGATTTGTCCTCTGTCCAGCCGCGGGCCTCGTTCTGTTGAAAGAGGAGCCATTTATCCAGGGCCTCCTGGGGCACATGGTAGCCCTTGGAGCGTGCCTCCAGGAGAAAGTGGCCGGCGTAAGAGCTAACCCAGGGGTCGGCCCGGTTCTGGCCGGGCCAGTAGAGAAAGCCGCCGTCCTCATGCTGCAGCCGCAGGGTCTTTTCGATTGCCTCCGACACGTAGCCCTCGCTGTCGGCCTTCTGTTCTGCGCTCAAGTCGGTCAGCGACTCCAGGTAGAGCTGGGGGAAGGCCCGCGAGACGGTCTGCTCGAGACAGCCGTGGGGGTAGGCGATCAGGTAGGCCAGGCGCCTCTGCAGGTCCAGGGGCGGCGCCCAGGATGCCTCCAGGCTGCGTGAGAACTCCTCCGCCAGGCCGAAACTCTCCGAGCGGACCGTCCACTCGGCCCCCGGTTCGATAATAGTGTCCTGCAGACGGGTGACCGGCGGGTTGACCGTCATGATCTCCAGCTCTATTTCGTAGCGGGTTTCGACTCCGGCGGCCCGGGCATCGATTACCACCTTGGCCGGGCCGGTGGTCTCGGCCGCTTCGATATCGAAATAGAGGTAGCCGTCGCCGGCCTGC
>CAZAMY010000407.1:942-3161 GCA_964485995.1 uncultured Sediminispirochaeta sp. | reverse complement strand
GGATATCGAGGAACGGGCCCACGAAGCTACCGAGGCCTTTACCGAGGTTTCCGCTACTATGGAGGAGCTCTCTACAGGCGCTACGGAGATAAACAATGCGGTCGAATCGTTGCGGGAGATAACCGCTGAGGTAAAGAGCGGTTCCGCAGATATGAGCAGCGGAGCCGAATCAATTCGCACATCCACCACCAATGTTGAAGAGGTATCACAGAATGTGTACCATGCAGTATCGGAGATCAATACCGGTATTCAGGAGATAAATGCGGCCGTCTCCGACCTGAACGAGGCGATTCAGTTTATCTCCGGTACGATTGATGCTATTTCGAAACAGGTTGAACAATTCAGAACCTGATCTGCAAAATTGGAGTGCACTATGAGCGAGCTGCTGTGTTATGAATCCCCCTATGAATCGAGTTTTACTGCCACTGTGACTGAGGTAGAGCCGGCCGGTAAAGAGTGGGCGGTGCAGCTAGATCGTACTCTGTTTTATCCCGAGGGCGGAGGGCAGCCCTCGGATATCGGCTGGATCGACAATATCGAAGTAAGCCGGGTGGAAAAGCGAAAGGATTCGGTGTGGCATTATCTGGCGGCGAAACCGGAGAACGAACAGGTAAGGGGACTCATCAAATGGAGTCACCGCTTCGACTACATGCAGCAGCACACCGGACAGCATATACTGTCGGCGGTTATGTACCGTCGTTTCGGATACAACACGGTAGCTGTTCACCAGGGAGACGAGTACACCACTATTGAAATAGACCGGGAATCGATCAGCCAGGATGAAATCAGCGAGATCGAGACAGTCGCTATCGAGTTGATAAACCAAAACCTCCCAATCACAACGAAATGGGTGAGAGATTCTGAGATAGAGGATTATGATCTGAGACGCGCGCCCAAGGTAAGCGGAGATATCCGTCTGGTTCTGCTGGATAGCTATGATGTGGTAGCCTGTGGTGGTATCCATACCGGCAGTACCGGCGAGGTGAGACTGGTCAAACACGTGAATACCGAAAAAATTCGCGGAAGAGTCCGGCTGTACTGGAAAATCGGCGATCGGGCAATCCGCGATTATGATCAGAAAAACACAATCATCCAGACACTGGTGGACTGGTACTCGGCCCAGCCACCCGAGCTGCTGCCCCGAATAGAAAGTGGGATGGATGAGCTGAGCGAACAGCGGAAACGGGCCAACTATATGGAAAGCCGCTTTGCCCGACTCACCGCCCGTCAACTTTTTAGCGAAGCTCAGTCAGCCGCAGGTGAGCCTGCCGTTATCACCGCCGAGTTTGAGGACGAGGGAAAAGATTTTCTGAAGAAGGTAGTGCAGGAACTCCCGGCTGATGCCCCCTGGGCTGTCTGCCTCATCAATCATCAGGGCGAGTCTTTTCAGTGGCTGGCGGCCGTATCCGAGCAGGTGCAGTTCGATCTGAACCCTCACCGTAAAGAGCTCCTGGCCTTAATTGACGGGAAAGGCGGCGGCCGGGCACCCTTGTGGCAGGGGATCGGAACTGATAAAGAGGGTCTGCCCCAGCTTTTTCAGCGGTTTTCAGCGCTGGTGATAGGATGAGCCGGTCGGTTCCTGGCCGGCGAATTTGAGGTAGGCATCCTTGTCGATCGGATAGTCCCAGCAGCCCTGCCTGTGCAGCGAGTAACCGCCGAAGCCGGTCTTGAAACGGTACAGTCCGTACATCGGATGAGCTTCCAGTTCAACCGGCGGAATTCCGAACAGATCATAATACAGACAGTTGTGTTTCTGGGCCAGCTGAATAGCCTCCCACTGTAAGCGGTAGGTCGGCATGAGATTGCGCCGTTCTGTATACGAAGCACCGTAGAGGTAGGTAGCGGTGGTGCCGTGCAGTGCCAAAATCATACCAGCCAGGGGCTGGTGGTCTTTCTCAGCGATGAGCAGGTGAATATCGGTGTTGGGAAGATATTCATTCTGCTCTACCTCCAGAAGCTTCTTGAAGTTGCTGTAATCATGCAGAGAAATCCCGTTTCTTTTTGCAGTGGCTGCGTACATCCGGTACCACTCATCTATCCGGCTGAATTCCGCATCGCTTACCGTGACGCCTTTCCGGCGTGCAAGCCGAATATTGTAGCGGGTTTTAGAACGCATATCTTTCAGCAGTTGATCGTTGTCTTTAGAGATATCGAGTATACGGGTATCCGGGGGCTGAATGTCGGTGGGTGCCTTGCGCAAATTCTTTTGACGGGTACCG
>CAZAMY010000407.1:0-932 GCA_964485995.1 uncultured Sediminispirochaeta sp. | reverse complement strand
ATCCGCAGCTCGCGCATTCGGTCGGAGGGCAGCGGCTCCGCATGGTACGGCGATTCCCAGGGCAGATCGTAACGGATAAACATACAGCCGGCAGGCAGAAAGGACAGCAGCTTCTGTGAAACCTGTTCCAGGAATTGTCCGCGTATTTCTTCCGGAACGGTGAATGTGGGTGCCCAGGGAATATAGGCGAAGGAATACGAGGATGCCGTATCGGGACGCTGGATAAACAGCAGGAGGGTGTCATTTTGCTCCTGCCATTCGATTCTAAAAGCGTATGGCCGCCATCCCATTTCATTTTTAACCATGGCCCAAAAACGGGACTGCATCAGATTGCCGCGGTTCTGCATTCGGCTCACGGGAATCTGTTTCAGCTTCATCATAGCTATAGACCACCCCGTTCCATCAGCACCCATTCAAGAAACTGATAGTTGACCTCCCAGGCCTGAGGTCCGTATCCGCCGGCCATGAGGTATGCCGCCGGTATCCCCCTCTCATACAGGAACTCGTAGATCCCCCTGTCTCTTGCCTTCAGCTGCTCCAGACTGAGTTTCAGCTTTGCCGCTGAATCAAGGCCGTCGCGTTCGTATGGGTCGGCGCCGAACACCACCACGGCAATATCGGGCTGCGGCAGAACCTGTTCTAACTGTTGGAGCCCGGCTGTGAGCCGCTCGACATACATCGGTTCTTCCCCGCTGAGGATCGGAATATCCACGGTGCTGGGAATAAAGGAGGGATGCAGGCTTCCGGCTGCATCGAAGCGCGGCAGATCGAGCGGCCATCCGTCGCCCATATGTATGCTCAAAGTAGCAATCGAGGCATCATCTGCGGTGAGTGCGGCTGTGCCGTCGCCCTTGTGGGCATCTCCATCGATTACCCAGGCGGTACGAATGAGCCACTCAGATTGGAGCCGGCGAATCCCGATGGCGATGTCA
>CAZAMY010000406.1:0-3165 GCA_964485995.1 uncultured Sediminispirochaeta sp. | reverse complement strand
CTCTCTTTGATAATCTGCACCGACTTGTCAAAATCGCCGGCCTCGGCCGCTTTTACAAATCCGGGAATATCAATGGCCACCGGACAGCCCTCGATACAGGGGGCATTCTTACAGTTGAGACAGCGGGCCGCTTCGACCCGTACCTGATGCTCAAAATATCCGGTAGCCACCTCATTCATATTACCTATACGCGCGTTCGGATCCTGATTCGGCATCTCCTGGGGCGGGATCTTCATACGGTCTTTATTTTTCAGCTCGACACCGACTATCCCGTCGAATAGTTCAGCAGCTTCGCTTTTTAGTTTTTCCGGGGACTTCATTTCGACTCCTTTGCCTGTTTAGCTTCTATTTGTGCATCGAGGCGGCATTTGTGGCTCTGCTCCTCTTCTCTGTTTTTATATGCACCTAAACGCAGCATCATATTGTCAAAATCAACCTGATGTCCATCAAACTCCGGCCCGTCAACACAGACAAATTTCGTTTTTCCGCCGACTGTGACCCGGCAGCCGCCGCACATTCCGGTTCCGTCTACCATGATAGTATTGAGAGATACAATCGTAGGAACACCGAAAGGCCGTGTGGTCTCGGCGGCAAACTTCATCATAATCGGAGGACCGATGGCGACCACCTGGTCGGGGGGATCATTTTCACAGATCTCCTTCAGCGGCTCGGTAACTAGCGCCTTTCGGCCGTAACTGCCGTCGTCAGTTACCACAATCAGCTCATCAGCAATGGCTTTCATCTCCTCTTCCATAACAACCAGCTCTTTGTTTCTAGCGCCGATAATGATAATCACTTTATTTCCGGCAGCTTTCAGTGCCTGCGCGATCGGGTGCATCGGTGCAACCCCGATGCCGCCGCCGACACAAACCACAGTGCCGACCTTTTCAATGTGGGTCGGTTGTCCTAGCGGTCCGAGCACATTTTCGATGGAGTCGCCCGGCTCGAACTGCGACAACTCAATAGTGGTCTTACCGACGGTCTGGAAGATAATCGTAATCGATCCCTCTTCAGGATCGGCATCTGCAATGGTGAGGGGAATCCGTTCACCAAAATTTGTATCTTTTTGTACTATTACAAATTGACCGGGCTTTCTCTCCTGGGCAATTAGCGGGGCTTCGAGCTTCATTTTGTACACCTGATCGGAGAGCTGAAGCTTCTCAAGGACCTTATTCATACAACGCCTCTCACTGCTGATTTAGAGCAAACGGCGGTGTGACAGCGGCCCTTGTTGTGCCGCCGTCACATATAGCGTTTGTTCAAGTCCCTATTACAACGCAAAATCCTATTTATTGCAAGCGTATTCACTTTATATACGGCGATAATAGTAGATTTTCTATATAGTAGATATATACTCGGCCACGGCCTGCGCAACTTCTCCGGTCCCGGCCGGCTGTGTGTCGGTAGCCGAGAGCATATCGGCAGTGTACACACCTGCCCGGAAGCTCTTTTCCACCGCCGCTCTGATTGCCCCAGCGGCCTCCGGCAGCTGGAGTCCGTACTCGCACATCATTGCCGCCGAGAGAATCTGGGCTACGGGGTTGGCTTTTCCCAGACCGGCAATATCCGGGGCAGACCCGCCGGCCGGTTCGAACAGATGCACTGTATCGCCCAATGAGGCCGACGGCAGTACTCCCAGCGATCCCGGTAGAGCCGCCGATTCATCGGATAGAATATCTCCGAACAGGTTGCCGGTGAGAATGACATCGAACTGGGCAGGGTTCAGGATCAGCTGCATGGCAGCATTATCCACATACATATGTGTGAGCTCGACATCCGGATAGTCGCCGGCCATCTCCTCCACCACCTCTCGCCACAGCAGAGAGCTGTACAGCACATT
The DNA here is from genome assembly GCA_964485995.1 of uncultured Sediminispirochaeta sp. GTDB lineage: Bacteria > Spirochaetota > Spirochaetia > DSM-16054 > Sediminispirochaetaceae > DSBN01. The sequence goes on along the minus strand of CAZAMY010000406.1, from coordinate 1,325 downwards.
GGCCTTATCGACGGAAGTAAGCTTTTTACGGCGGCCCCGGGCGGCCTCGAAGGCCACCTCTGCAACCCGGTGGATAGTATCTTTACGATAGTACATGGTATCCAGACCGTAGTCGTTTTCCTTCTGCTTCGGTTCACCGAAGTAAATCCCGCCGGAGAGTTCGCGTACAGTCAGCAGATCGACCCCGCTCTCTATTCGCCGGCTGTTGAGCGGCGAAAGATGAGCAATCTCAGGGTATACCCGCACCGGGCGTAAGTTGGCAAACAGATTGAGCTGTTTCCGAAGCGCCAGCAGGCCGCCCCGCTCCGGCCGCTTCTCCGGCGGCAGCGTATCCCACTTCGGTCCGCCCACGCTGCCGAGCAGCACCGCATCGCTGCGGCGGCAGAGCTCCAGCGTCTCCTGCGGCAGGGGTGTATCCCGGGCATCCAGGGCTGCCCCGCCGATGAGCCCCTCCTCATAATCGAAGCCGATTTCATACTTCCGGCCCACCGCTTGCAGCACAGTCTTGGCGGCCTCCATCACCTCTGGTCCGATACCGTCTCCGGGCAATACAGCAATTCTATAGCCCATTTATTGGCCCCCTTCCAGTACCCGTGCTGGGGCCAAATTGGCAGTTGCATACGCAAGCCAGCCGCCGCTCTGAATGATCTGCTGTAAGAACTCGGGATAGGTATTGATGGGATACACCTTTTCCTGAGTCGGGTTGCTGAGCTCTCCCGTGCTGAAATCGACCCTGAGGTAGTCGCCCTCATCGATCTCACCGGTTTGTCCCAGCTCTACTATCGGCAAACCGATATTGATGCAGTTACGCAGAAAAATTCTGGCGAAACTCTTGGCCACCACACACTGAATCCCGGCTGCTTTGATAGCAATGGGGGCATGTTCGCGGGATGAACCGCAGCCGAAATTTTCCCCGGCCACCAGAATACTACCGTCCACGTCGTCCTGCCGGCCGAAACCCGGCCGTGCATCCTCCATACAGTTCTTAGCCAATTCGGCCGGATCGGTGGTCGAAAGGTACCGAGCCGGTATTATTTCGTCTGTATTTATGTGGTCCCCGAATTTGAAGACCTTTCCTTCTCGAATCATTCCGTTCCTCCGTTCACAGATGCCAATCGCTTTACCGCTTCACTGTCGGGCCCGCAAATATAGCCCGTTACCGCTGATGCGGCGGCCACTGCCGGCGATGCCAGATACACCTCGCTGGTAGAGTGCCCCATACGTCCGACAAAATTGCGATTGGTGGTCGATACAGCCACCTCTTTCTCAGCAAGTATCCCCATATGGCCGCCAAGACAGGGTCCGCAGGTAGGGGTGGAGAACAC
>CAZAMY010000405.1:0-3195 GCA_964485995.1 uncultured Sediminispirochaeta sp. | reverse complement strand
GACCACCCCGCCGAAAGCGGCGATAGGGTCGGCCATAAATGCGGCCTGATAACTCTCGGCCAGCTCAGAGCGTTGCGCAACTCCGCAGGGGTTGTTGTGCTTGATTATAACGGTGGTCGGCGCGTCTGGAAAATAGCGCAGAATGTTCAATGCGCTGTCTACATCCGTGATGTTGATCATGCCCGGGTGCTTGCCGGATTTCTTCAGTTCGGCGTGAGAAACCAGTGCAGCTTCCGGCGAGACTGCTGCCACATCGCCGAGTACCAGGTTGCCGTTTACCAGGCGGTAGAGTGCAGCCTGCTGATGGGGGTTTTCTCCGTATCTCAAGCCTTGCTTTTGGCCGGCAATTGTCCAGGTCACTTTTTCAAAGCGCAAACTCTGGCGAAATGATTCTTCGCCGAAACTTATTTCCATTGTAGCGGGGAAATTATCAGCCTGCAGTTCGCGATACTGCTGTTTGAGATTACGATTGTTCATGAAGGGCCCCCATGGGTAAGATCGAGAGCTATCGTACCACAGCCGATAGAAAATGAGAAGTGTGCCTGTGCTCTTGCTAATTACAAAACCTCCAACGGACGCTATTGATTGAACGCACCGAAAGAGGTTTGAAGCGTATCGTATTCGTACTATTTATCCGCATTCATATGATTTCTGGCCGATTCGAGGGTGTTGTACAGCAGCATGGTAATGGTCATAGGCCCGACTCCCCCCGGCACAGGGGTGATCTTGGAGGCCTTTTCCTTTATGGCTTCGAAATCTACATCCCCTACCAGACGGTAGCCCTTCTTCTTGGAGGAATCCTCGACCCGGTTCACTCCGACGTCGATTACAACTGCTCCCGGTTTGACCATGTCGGCGGTAATCATCTCGGGCTTACCGGCTGCGGCAATCAAGATATCGGCCTGCGTAGTTATCGATGCCATATCTTTGGTGGCGGAATGACAGACAGTAACTGTTGAATTTCGACCTTCGGCCTTCTGCAGCAGCATGTTGGCCAGTGGCTTGCCGACTATGTTGCTGCGGCCAACGATTACTGCATGGGCTCCCTTGGTTTCAACCCCGGAACGAATCAACATCTGGATAACCCCATGTGGGGTACAGGGCAGAAATGCCTGCTGTCCGAGCATCATTTTCCCTACATTGAAGGGATGAAATCCGTCCACATCCTTTTCCGGCTTGATGCGCAGGAGGACCTTTTCTTCGTCGATGTGGTCGGGAAGCGGCAGCTGGACCAGTATTCCGTGGATTTTGGGGTCGTTATTCATCCGATCGATAATCTTCAGCAGTTCCTCTTCGCTCGTATCGGCCGGAAGTCGATTGTCGTCCGAATAAATACCGGCTTTATCACACGCCTTTTCCTTGGCTTTTACATACGAATTGCTGGCAGGATCTTCTCCAACCAAGACAACCCCGAGTCCCGGTGTTACTCCCTGAGCACTGAGCTTTTCCTCTTCTTGGGCGATTTCAGCCCGCATCGTTTTTGCCAGTTCTTTTCCATCGATAATTTCAGCAGACATATACACTCTCCTTTTTCATGTCTATGTATAGCATAATTATAATATACTATACTAATTTATTATAGTAACTGCACTCCTGTTGATAAAAGGGGGTTGTAGTGTTACTATTCAACTCAAACAGATTCTAGCACGAAACCAAGGAAGATTGAGGATATATGTCAAAACTGCGTACTTATGTGTCTCTGCTGTTAATTTTTTTCTTTGCGAGTGTGGTCCCGTTCTACATGGGTGCTCAGGAAGAGCAAAGCCCTTCCGAGCAGGATCCTGACGGAGGATTACAGGAACGGCCTGAGGAAAAGGAACCGCCCCCCGAGGGCTATCCCGAAGATGAAGAGTTCCTGGAAGCCTATGGTTTGGGCAGCCAAATTTTCACCATCGATGCGGGCCTATTTTTGCCGCTGTTTTTTCATTTTCCCGCCGCAGGCGACAATGATGATGTCAGCACTTTTGAACCGGCCTTGGGCCAGCTGAGCCTGGGGGGCAGCGGTTCGCTTAGCTGGGGCAGTTATCTTACCCCGCGCTTTGCCCTCGGTGTCGAACTGGCCGGCTCGTTTTCTTTTACACCCAACGGATATGTCCACAGTCTGATCCCGATTACCATGTTTGCCGAATATCTGTTCAAATCCGGCTCCTTTGAGTTTCCGCTTTCCCTGCACGGCGGTTTTGTAATCAACCGGGTACAGGAACAGCTGTACATGGGGCCCATCGTGATCCCGGGTGTTTCGGCTTACTACAACCTGAATGCAGAATGGGGTCTCGGGGCTACCCTGGATTACTGGTGGACCCCCGAAATTTACTTTGGTGATAAATCCGAAAACTCAGCTTTCGGAAACTATCTCGAGCTAAGCTTTTCAGCCCGCTACCACTTCTCCTAATTGAGGTACACGACTATGAGTATTTTTAGATACAGAACATCCAAATATAAAGCCTTTATCGGTCTTCTCGCCGCGGCTGTTGTCACCCTGACAAGCCTCCTCTCCGCCGGCTGCAACCAGGACGGCGTCGGCATCTACTACGCCATCAGCCAGGAGGAGAAGCAGATCAATTCAAAGATTTCTGAACTTCCCGTGCATCAGGGGGTCGAGGCTAATGGAAACGTGTACGCATTGACCGGCCGAACAATCTGGGAGCAGAGCGGCAGCAGCTGGAACGACATCGGCGGCGGGTACGCGTACAGCATGGTAAGTGATGGTGGCACTCTATATGCCTTTTTCAATAATGATGACAATGATTTAGATGAGGGCGAGATCAAGAGTTGGGATGGCTCGTCATGGAGTGCAGTATATTCAATAAATGCTGACGCAGATTTTTTTGATATTGACGGAGCATATGCCCTTGAAGTCGGCGGCGGTGGAACGACTGATTCAATAAGAACCACCGATGATTTTTCAACATATAACACAGAGAGTTTTTCAACCGATGTGTTTGATGGCACCAGCCTTCCCGGGCCAACTTATTATCTAATTTCTAAAACTACCCTTTACTCTGGTTCTCTGAACAGCATTTCTACTGCTTCTCCAAATTATAATATACAAGCGAAAAGTGGTGATTTTGTTTCTATAGCTAACGATGGAACAGATACTTATTTAGTTACTAGTTCTGGACAAATATATTACGGAGATGACACAGATTATGATTACATTGCTACGATCAGTGATGGTAATGATAATCCGGTGAA
>CAZAMY010000404.1:0-3199 GCA_964485995.1 uncultured Sediminispirochaeta sp. | reverse complement strand
ACTGTTTATACATGCCGTCGGCCTCACTCCTTACGCTCTCGATGAGCAGCTTCCGCTAAAGAGGCACAATGGAGAGTACGCTACGGCCTTTCAATATGTAATGGAAAAAATGCATTTATTTCCGCAACTCGACCGCGCGGTAGTGCTGACCGATCTGCCCAAAGACGTGTTGGATCGCCACTGGCACCCCGAGTTCGGAGAGATCGTCAGCCAGCCGGTGTGGAGCGCCGCCGAACTGCTGCGCAGTATGCAGTCCGAAGCCGGCTCCGGCGAGGAACCCGGCGACCTGTTCGTCCTCTGGGCCGATGCACCACTGCTGGATGCCGCCCTTACGGAAAAGATGTACCAGAACCACAGGCGCTACTTCGCCGACTACAGCTTTGCCGACGGATATCCCCGCGGCCTGGCTCCGGAGATCCTGCGCAGCAGTGCCCTGCCGCAGCTGATCGAGCTGGCCGAACGCCACTCAGTGCCGGCGGGCCGCGATTTCATTTTCGAGGTAATCCAGAAGGATATAAACGCCTTCGACCTTGAAACCGAAGTCGCCCCCAGCGATCAGCGCCTTTTGCGGGTCAGTCTTATCGCCGACACCAAACGCAACTTTCACCAGCTGCGGGGCCTCATCGGTGCCGGCGGACGCGATGCCGAATCGGTGCAGCGAATCATCGCCGAACAGCCCGAACTGCTGCGTACGCTGCCGGCCTTCGTCAATGTGCAGATCACCGACGGCTGTCCGCAGTCCTGCAGTTACTGCCCCTTCCCGCGGTTCGGCGGCGACATCCTCGAGAAGCGGGGCGAAATGCCGCTGAAGCGCTGGAAAGACCTGGTCGAAATCGTGCAGGCCTTCTGCGGCGATGCGGTCATCAGCGTATCGCTGTGGGGAGAACCTGCTCTGCACTCCCAGTTTGTCGAACTGGCCGCCGAAGTGTTGCAGCGTCCCTCCCTCTCTCTGGTGGTCGAGACCGCCGGGGCCGGCTGGACGCTGCCGGTGCTGCAAGAGCTGGGGCGCCGCTTCGGCAGCGCCTCCGCTGGTACCGCCGCTGCTGCCGGCGATGACATACCGGTGGGCAACCGGCTCACCTGGATCGTTTCTCTGGATGCTAACGATGCGGAGATGTACCGGCAGCTGCGCGGGGAGCAGTGGCAAGAGGCTCTATCAACAGTCGAAACGCTGCGCCGCTTTTTCCCGGGGCAGGTGTATGTACAGGCGGTACGTATGCAGTCCAACGAGGAGCAGCTGGATAGCTTCTACCGGTACTGGAAACAGCAGACAGATATACAGCCGATCGTGCAGAAATACGACGCTTTCTGCGGCGCTCTCCCGGAAAGAAAGGTTACCGATCTCTCCCCGATCAAGCGTTTCCCCTGCTGGCATCTCAAGCGTGACCTGACCGTGCTGATTGACGGCAGCGTACCGATGTGTCGCGAAGATCTCCAACAGCAGCATCTGCTGGGCAATATATTCGAAGAGGACATTGCCGAGGTGTGGGAACGGGGTGCCGACTATTACCGGAAGCATATCGATGAAGAGTATCCAGACCTGTGCAGGAGTTGTGATGAGTACTATACCTACAACTTCTAAAGCGCTGCGGGTACCCTATACAATCGTCGGAGGCAGTAAGGAAGACCGCTCACTGCAGGTCAGCCCTCCGCTCAGCATATTGCTGCTGCACCGCGGAAGCCGCCCCTACCGGCAAGAGTACTTCAAGGACCTGGAACAGATCGGCGATATCGAAATCCTCTCGGTAGAAACAGCCTCCGCCAGTTACGACATCGATTCGCTTTCACAGAAATATCCCCGCATCAAGTTTCTGCTTTTGCACGAAGAGATGAGCCGCGGCGAACAGATAAATATCGGCATGAAAGAGGCCGCCGGCAAGTTTGTATTCGTGATGTGGAGCGATATGAAAATCAGCTCCCAGCTGAACAGCTACCTGCTGCAGCGAATCGTCGGCGCTGAGCGGCTCTGTTCGGTGCCGATACTCCAGAACACTAAGCTCGAAACCGTTCCCTCCATAATGGTTCCGGCTTTCCATAAACGGAACCTGCGGATACTGCCGATGCTTCCGCAGAAAAATGAAATGAAAACACTTTTTCCCTTCGACTACAGCGGAATTTACCAGCGTGAGAAATTCCTGCTGACCGGCGGATACGACTACCTCATCGAGAACGCCTACTGGCAGAAGATGGATTTCGGTTTCCGGGCCCACATGTGGGACGAGGCGATCGAGTGTGAATCGGCGTTCCGGGTGCGGTATCTGGCCAGTGAACCGGCCGAAGACACTACCCCCGATGCCGGTTACAAACTGTTCTTCCTGAAAAACCTGTCGATTCGCTTCAGCGGCGACTCCGGAACCCTTCCCTGGAGCCGCTTTCTGCCGTATTATCTGCGCTCAGGCAGCCCATTTTTCTCGGCTTTGAAGGAGTTCAAAAAGGTCCGCCAGTGGGTACAGCTCAATCAGTACCGCTTCATCATGGATGCCCGCGATGTCACCGAGCTCTGGGAGGTACCCGAATCATGAACACCGGGGTGGATACTCGGGCGCGCAGGGTAGGTGTATTCCTCCAGGTGCGGCTCGATTCAAGCCGTTTGCCCGGCAAAGCGCTGTTGACCCTCGGCGGCAAAAGTGTGGTGCGACTGGCAATGGAGGCTCTGAAGGCGGTCCCGGCTGAAGTGTACGCGCTGGTGACCGACGCCGACAGCAGTGGAGCGCTCAAAGAGGATGCTGCGGCAGCTGGATTCGAGCTGTTCGCCGGCCCGAAGGATGACGTGCTGAAACGATACGCCCGGGCAATCGAGCATTACCAGGTGGATACGGTAATCCGGGCTACCGGTGACAATCCGCTGGTCAGCGGCGAGTGCGCCGCAGCTCTGCTCGCGCTCTACCGCAGCCGAGCCGTCGACTACAGCGGCTTCTACGGCCTGCCGGTCGGCACCGGAGTGGAGTGCGTGCGGGCAGAGGCTCTGCTGAGGGCCGACCGGAGCGCCTCCGGCACCTACGAGCGCGAGCATGTCTGCCCCTACCTCTACAACAATCCGCAGGAGTTCGTCATTTACCGGCCTTCCGCCCCGCCGGAGTGTTATGCCCCGGAACTGCGGGTGACCCTGGACACAGAACGTGATTACCGGCGCTTACTCACAATATTTGATTCACTGTACACTGGTGAACCGATTTCCACAGAACGGCTCATTCGCGGG
>CAZAMY010000403.1:0-3200 GCA_964485995.1 uncultured Sediminispirochaeta sp. | reverse complement strand
TAAGAAGTATAGTGAGTAATGAAATAATTCGCTACTATGACAGCAATACCGCCCGCTTTCTCAAATACGGTCACGGCGCCGAGAGTAAAGCTATTCATCGGGCTGTGTGGGCAGCGGGGGTCGAAACCCGCCACCAGGCCATGAATTATGTAAATGCACGGATTGCTGCATCGATGGGCAGGGCCGCGCTTGAAAAAGTCTTGGATATCGGCTGCGGGGTGGGTGGTAGTATGTTGTATCTTGCCGAACACACCCCCGCTCAGGCAAACCCCGCCCGGTTAGACGGAGTAACTATCAGTCCGCGCCAGGCCGAGATCGGGCAGCAGTTGATCGAAAAAGCGGGCTATGCTGGAAGATGCAGCCTGGTGGCCGGTGATTTTACCGATCCGCACTTGTCCGCGCAGCTGTCGCCGCCATATGACGCTGCCTATGCAATTGAATCGTTTCTGCACATGCCCGACGCCGAGCTCTTCTTTGCACAGTCGGCCCGCTTTTTACGCACCGGCGGCAGGTTATTCGTCTGCGATGATTTTCTCGAGCCTCAGCCGAAGACGGCGAACGGAAAGTTACGGTCGCGAGAAACCGGTGCCCCTTCTCTGGACCCTCTGCGTACACGTTTACTGGCACGGTTCAGGCGCGGATGGCAGGTGCAGAGTATGTTCTCTGCCGGCCAGGCCTGCAGGCTCGCAGAGAAGTACGGCTTTATTCTCAGGAATAGCGAGGATCTAAGCCCCTATCTCGAGCTGAATCGCCCCAGGGATATCGGAATCCGTATCCTTGTGAAGCTGCGGGGCTGGCTGGCGCTAGATTCCCCTTTCTGGAACAATCTGCTGGGGGGCGATGCATTGCAGCGGCTGTTACTGCGCGGTCATATCAAATACCTTCTGCTGCAGTTCGAAAAAATCACTTAGGAATGTTCAAAGGCGCCGCGGCAGGGCGCGGATTGAGAAAACGGCCGTCTGCCACCGAAAGAAAGTGGTCTAGAAAGCGCTCTAAACCCGGCAGGTTGGAAAGGCGTGGCGGCAGTACTCCGCTTTCATACCCGTAACGGAGGAAAGGGGATGCAAGGGAGTGATCTTTTGCGATGATGTGGATGGGAACCCCGAAACCGGCCCCTTTTTCACTAACCGGGAACTTGGGCTGATGATCGCCGATAATAATAAGTAAGTCGTTTTCATCTAAATGCGCCCGGGCATATCCGAAGACCGACTCGAGGGAGTAGCGAATAGAGTGGGCGTACCCTTCGAACAACTCGCTGCCCAGGGCCCATGAGTTGTTATACCAGGTGTTGCGGGCGCGGTTATAATAGATCCGTCCGTTGTTGAAGCCGCGCCAGGTTTCAATATAGGGGGGGATGTAGTTCCAGGGGACATGGCTGGAGCAGAGTATGTACTGCGCGAAGTGTGGTCTAGAAGACGAATGATCGAGTATGCTCGAATGAATGTAGTGCAATTGGTACTGATCGGGCAGCTCACCGAAGGTAAAGAAGGGCCCGGTGTACTCGAAGTCGTCATGCAGCACATAAGAATCGTAGGTATAGAAACCGGTATACTCATCGGTCATAAACTTGGAACCGGGAGCCGAGAGCACTGTCCGATAGCCGGACTTGGAGAGCAGATGCAGCAGGTTCGGAGTCTTGTTTTTCACCACTCGGTCATACTCTGCCTGACTGCGTAGTTCTATACCGCTGAGGATGGTTGCATCTGCAAGCCAGGAGGTGCCGCCGAAGGTAGTTGAGTCATAGGCGTGACTGAATATGTGGAAGCCTGCCTGCTGCAGCAGGACCTCCTGCTGCCGGAAGAAATCTTTCAAGCGCGCGAAGTGGTGAGGATTGGTAAAAATCGTGGTGCCGTACGATTCGACGATTACAAGATGGATGTTCTTGTCCCTAATACCCGGCAGAGCATAACTATTCACATCGCGAATATAGGATCCGGTCGAACTGGAAGGGTCAAAAAGGGGGACTGCCGCACTCACCAGTCGCTTTTCATAGAAAAAGAGTTGGTCAATGAGCCGCACAGCTGCCGGCTGAGCCGGAGTTGCAATAATTGAAAACAACAGGGCGAAAGCGGCGATGCTCAGGCTGGGCTTGCGGGGTAAACGCCCTATAACGGGAGTTGTATACCGGAAGAGAGTCCAGAACAGAGCGGCAGTGAGGCTGAGCACTATTAAGGCCGGTAGAATCAGGAAGAGCGGCCGGGAAAAGAGTTCGGTATCGAACAACATATTGAAAAAATGGGACAAAAGCGGAATGTTCGCCCGAATATCGAAGGTGCGCAGATACACATGCTGGAAAAAGGCCTCGATTGAGGAAAACAGCAGTAAGGCCAGAAACAGAAGTGTGAATAAAAATAGGAGGATCCTGGGGAGTTTCGGAGAGACAGAACGGGAGGTATGGGCGCCTAAGCCAAGCAGAATAAATGCCGAGGCGGCCGCTTCCGGGATGGGAATAAAGATCCAGCGCCATTCATACCGGGGAAACCAGACATAGGCGCCCAGCAGTATATTGAGCAGACAGACCAGGCCATAGACTGCCGCTGCCGCCGCAACCAGCTTCAAGAGCCGAAGGCTATACTTCACGCCGATTCTCCGTGATCTTCGAGCCGGGCGTAGATGTCTCCGGCGGCGGCGGTAAGAGAAAGGGCTCTCAGCTCAGCACACACAGCATCCGCTGTCTGCCACCGCCTCCACTTAAGACGCATGGTCTCGCGGGCCGAGAGGTTGAACTCGTAGCGGCCCAGCTTCTGCAGTCGTTCGATGCAGCGGCAGGCTTCTTCTATTGCCGACGGCAGATACTCTACCGACAGTGCCGGCAGTGGAAAGGAGAGGCCATTCAGTACTTCCAGTTCGAAGCCTTCTACATCTATTTTGCAGAAATCCGGCACCCCGTACTCCCGGATCAGTGTGTCGAGAGTAATCACCTCGGTCTCACACTCTTTTGTCCAGTGGATGCGAGCAAACGGGGTAGTAGCCTTCACCGTCCGAATCCACTCCGAAGAGAGGGTGTTCAGGGTAGGGTGCACCGGATCGCAGTAAAGCACGGCCTTGCCGCTGCGGGCACCGGCAGCGATTGGCAGGAAGGTGAGGTTGTCTCTTTTTCCGTGCAGAGCTTCAATGACCGGCCGGCAGTCAGGGTTCGGTTCCAGGGCGACTATTCGTGCCCCGAGTCGCGACCATACTCCTATCCGGTTGCCCAGGTG
>CAZAMY010000402.1:0-3205 GCA_964485995.1 uncultured Sediminispirochaeta sp. | reverse complement strand
TGGACAGGGTACCGAAGGGCCGCTCGGCCAGATGACTGATTTCGAGCTGCTCCATTATTTGAACAGCGCGGGCGGCCTGTTCACCAGTAAATTCCTGCCGCACCGACGTACCGACGCTGCTGTGAAAACCCGAGAGAATCACCTCCCGGCCGGCGGTCCGCGGCAGGTAGCGCTGCTGCAGATCCTGCGAGACCACTCCGAAACGGCGGCGCAGCTCCCACACATTCCACAATTCGCGGCCGTAGCTCCTGATAGTCCCGCCGTTGCCGGCGGCCGGATGCAGTTCGCGGGAAAAGAGTTTGAGGAAGGTGGTTTTGCCGGAACCGTTCGGCCCGAGGATAGCGGTATTGCAGCCCGGTTCGATTTCCAGTGAGAAGTTGGAGAAAATCTTGCGGTCTCCCCGGTACACATCGATGTTTTGGATTTCCAGCAGAGTATTAGTTGCCATTACACACGATGATACGGAGCGGCCGCGGCGGGGTCAATACCCGGGGCAGCTTGGGCCGCCCGGGCCAACCGGTCCTGCCCTGCCGGCCCGGGCCGGCCGGACTGGCCAGCCACCGCCTACTTCTGCACCTCGGGAATTCGGTACTGCAAACGCAGCAGGATCTTCTCGATAAGTAGCGAGCCGAGCACTACCAGCGGCAGGGACACCAGGATTCGTACGGCCGTAAACTTCGGCCCCAGAATAGCCGCCTCCATGATACTCATCGGAATCATCACCAGCGAAGCGGCAGTCACATAGGTCATGATCATCGAATAGCGGGCTCCTTTGTGGTACAGGGCATTGGCTACCGGAAAGGCTACAAATGTTCCGCCGACGGTGGTGGCAGCCAGCAGAATCGACCAGATGTAGCCGCGGGCGTCGGCAGTCTCGCCGAAATGTTTTTCTATGGTCTCGCGCTTGGCCCAGACATCGAACAAGCCGATCAGCACGAAGGCCGGCGGCAGAATCAGCACCATATCCTTGGCAAACAGGTAAAAGTTGTTGCCCATCTCTACGCCAGGCTCGAATTTCAGCACAAATGACACTGCAATAAAGGCCACGAACAGCCCGAAGTAGAGGTAGTTGCGGTTGCGAGCGGAAAGCTTCCTCATACCAGCACCTCCCCGTACACCAAGCCCATCGACAGGGCGATCACGGCGGCAATCACGAAACTGACACTGTTACGAATAATGGTGCCTTTTACTCCGAGGTACTCCTTCTCAACCGGGTAGGTCAGCACCCCGACCATCATCAGGGTGGTCACGAAGCCGGCTACCACCATGTACAGCACGCCGCGCTCCACCAGCACCCCGGCCAACGGATAGGCAATGAAGCCGGGCATCATCGTCGCCGAGCCCAGCAGCATTCCGGCCAGCATACCGATCAAGCCGTTCTCCTGTCCCAGATACCTCACGATCAGCCCCTCGGTAAAAAACAGTACCACTGCGATCAAAATCAGCAGCTTGAGGTAGTTCGGCAGAATCTTGCGGAATTTCTTTACCCCGATTTTAATTCCTTCCCAGGTCTTGTGCCGATCTGCCACGAACGACACGGCCACCAGCACTGCGGTGACTATATATAAAGCTATCATGCAGCCTCCAATCTTGACTATTTCTATCAACATAATACATATAATAAATACAATATGTCAATAAATTTATATTAAAACTTCTTATAAGGAGTGCTGCAGCGGTCGGCCAAGGTACTGCGGGGCCGGCCAAGACGCGGGCCAAAAAAACCGGCCGGCGGGTTGTACACCGGCCGGCCGGAAAAGGAGGAGAGGAGGTACTGCTGCTCTATTACTTGTCCTGTCCGTATTTGGTACGGACAAAATCCTGCATTGCTTGAATATCCTCATCGCTGATCAGGTGGGGCGCACCGATGCTGCGGGCCATGATGTACACATGGGCGGACTTTTCGACTACATGAATAACCTTCATAGCTGTGTCGAAGTCGGCGCCAACGCAGATAGTGCCGTGGTTCGGTACCATGACCGCATTGCGCTCTGTTCCCAGCCCGGCCACAACATTCTTAGCCAGTTCCGGAGTACCTGGCAGAGAGTATTCGCAATTGATGATCTTATCACCGACAATCTGCACAAAGTCCTCGCTGATCCCCGGCAGATCCTCCCGAATTACTCCGAAGACGCTGGAGTAAACCGGGTGAGTGTGGATAACGGCATTTACATCGCTGCGGGCGTTCATGATGGCGATGTGGAAATTGAACTCGATACTCGGCTTGCGGTGTCCTGCGACCACCTCGAAATCGCTGTTCATCACCACTACGTCATCGGCAGTGATAGTCTCGTAGGGCATGCCGCTCGGTTTAATATATATAAGGCCGGTCTCCGGGTCGCGGATGCTGAGGTTGCCCCAGGTTCCGACAGTCAGCTTTTCTGCCACCATCCGGCGCCCGCCCTCGGCAATAGCCTCTCTAAGTTCCTGTTTTACTTGACTCATAGCATTCTCCTGTCTGCAATGTTGCAAAATTCACATTTATATGTGAGAATACTAACGTCTATTCAGAATTTAGTCAAAGGGTAAAAGGGTGAATCATCAGGAAAGGGTACATGCCATTCGAAAACGGGTGAAACAGGCAGGATCTCTGCAGCTCAGCAGCGTGGCCCGGGAGTTCGATGTTTCGGAAATGACTATCCGCCGAGATCTGGAAGCCATTCTGCTCGATCCGGAGATTCAATTGATCCGGGGAACCTTTCTGCATCTGCCCGAAGCCACCGGCCGCGCCGGCGAACCCTACTCACTGGTCAGCGCGGCGCTGAAACAGCGGGATGCCAAGCAGCGGATTGCCCGCCGGGCCCTCGACTTTCTAGAGCCTGGCCAGGATTTTCTGTTCGATGCCGGCTCGACCATCGAAATACTAGCTTCGCTGCTGCCTGATGATCTCTCCGGATCGGCGTTCTGTTTTAGCTATAACATTTTGAAGCACCTGCTCGATCGCCGAGAGCTGACAGTGCATGTCAGCGGCGGCCGGTTCCATCGCCGCTCCATGGTTTTTGAGAGCAATGAAGGCGTCGAGATGGTGCGTCGCCGGCGTTTTCACACGGCCTTTTTATCGGCCAGTGGTGTACACCGGCGTCTGGGAGTTACCACTTCGGATGAATACGAAACCGAACTGAAACGGGCCGGCCTCGAATCGGCGGAGCAGCGGATACTGCTGGTCGATTCCAGCAAATTCGGGCAGTTTACCCAGTATCATTTT
>CAZAMY010000401.1:0-3208 GCA_964485995.1 uncultured Sediminispirochaeta sp. | reverse complement strand
AACAGCAGGTGGGCCTGGAGGAGGTCCCGCTCGATAAGATTGTAGGAACAGTCACCCACAGCCGGGCCCGCTCATTCGCACCCGGTTTTCTTCCTCTCCCGAAACAGAAAACAGAGTTCGGTATTAAATGGGTGAATCTCTACATTCACCAGATAGAAACCGGGGTCACGGAACCGGTTATTTTACAGGAGTATCTGAACTGGTACTGGGTCGCCGAGGGAAACAAGCGGGTCAGCGTGTTCAATTTTCTCGGGGCCTACAGCATCGAGGCCAAGGTAACCCGGCTTCTGCCGCGCAAGGACAGCGAAAATCCGGCTGTTGCCGTGTACTACCGATTTCTCGACTTCAAGGAGAAAACCGGTCTCAAAAATATGTGGATAAGATCTGAGGACGGCTACCAAAGACTGCTCTCACAGTTGCACAGCCATTACGAAGCCGGTCAGGAGAAGCGCGAGAAGTATCAGCAGTTCTACCGGGATATTTATCTGCCATTCCGCAGTATCTACAAGCAGTCCGGCGGAGATAAACTGCAGCTCACTACCGGCGAGGCATTTCTCAAGTATGTCGAAATGGCCGGCTTCCCGAAGTCCTTTTCTGGCAATCAGAATCGCCGACGGGTCGAAGAGGTTGTCAAGGAGCTCAGTTTGAGCCGCGAAGAGGTGGGGGTGACCAGCGAGCCGCTGCGCCATCCCAGACCTGGAATAATGGATGCCATCGGTCAGCTGATTCGCCCGGCCAAGCGGCTGCGAGTGGCTTTTGTGCATTACGGCAGTCCTTCAGTATCGGTGTGGAATCAACACCATGAGCGCGGCCGTGAATATTTGCAGGAGCAGCTGGAAGGGCGGGTTCGTACCCAAGTGTACTGGACCGGCGGCCAAGCGGCCAGTTTCCGGGAATTAATTCAGAAAGCCGCCAAACGCGCCGATGTAGTGTTCGCCACCGCCGCCATCCTGTATGGGGAGACCAGAAAGGTTGCCATAGAGTACCCGGATGTGAAGTTCTTTGTCGCCAGCCGTAAAAAGAGCGGCCTGCACATCCGTACCTATTCGCCCCGGACCCACGAGGTTCACTATCTCTCCGGGATGATTGCCGGAGCCCTGAGCAAAGACAGAGCGATTGCCTTCGTAATCTCCAATTACAGCGCATATGCATTTGCTTCGATCAATGCCTTTGCACTGGGTGCCAGGGGAGTGAACCGCAACGCCCGGATAAAGCTCTCCTGGAACAATCACTGGGATGACAACTCCTTCAAAATGGATACTCTGCCGGAGGGTATCGAAGAGGGAGATGAGCTGTTCTTCCATAACATCCTGCCGCCCAGCGAAAGTGAATACCAGGAATACGGTCTTTACGCCTGTCGCGGCAGCCAGCTGATTCAGTACGCCGAACTGACCTATGACTGGAGGGAGTTCTACCGCAGTGTGGTCGAAAACATCCTGGCCGGAAATCTGAAAGCCTTCGATTCCGCCCCCGGGGAACAGGCCCGGTTTCTTACCTTTTGGGGCGGCCTCAAAAACGGCATTGTGGATTTGCGCATCAACCGTGAGGAGGTCGGGCCGGATATCAGCCGCACCGTTGAAGGAATGAAGACGCTCATGCTGCTCGGCGAGTTCTCCCCATTTTCCGGACCACTTAGAGACCGAACCGGTCAACTGCAGCTGCAAGCGGGAGAGACATTGAACTACGACGAAATTATCTCTATGGATTATCTGGTAGAGGGGATAGTCGGCCCGTATGTCGATCCGCGCGAGGTTGTGACAAGTTGAACTAAGCTGCGGCCTGTGTAATAATCTCGCAAGAAGGAGTTGATTGATGGAAAGAACGCGAATTGCAGTTACCGGTATCGGTATGTACTCTTCAATCGGTAACAACCGCAGGGATTTCTGGGATGCGCTGCTACGGGGCGAGTCGGGAGCCGACACCATTCAGAGCTTTGATGCTGCGGGTTTTAAGAGTATGATTGCTGCAGAAATTAAAGACTTTACCCCCGAAGACTATCTTCCTAAAAAGAGGGCACGAAGAATGGCGCGGTTTTCTCAAATATCTTCGTGTGCCGCCCTGCAGGCGGTCGAGGATTCGGGGCTTGAAATCGAATCGATGGATCCCCTGCGAATCGGGGCGGTAATCGGTACCGCTGCAGGCGATTATGAGAACCTGGAGAGGGAACATCGCAATCTGCTAGAGAAGGGGCCCGGTTATGGGCACCCCTTGGCAGTTCCGATGATCATACCGAACATGTCTTCCGCTAACATCGGTATCGATCTGAACCTTTCCGGACCCAACCTGGGGGTTGTCAGCGCATGCTCTTCCGGTGCTCACGCTCTGGCGATGGCGGCGCTGGTGCTGCGCAGCGGTGGAGCTGATGTCATGTTGGCCGGCGGAGCCGAAGCTGCAATTTCACCGCTCACGGTAAACGCATACGGCTGCATGGGTGTGTTAACCGGACGCAACGATGACCCGCAGGCTGCCTCCCGGCCGTTCGATGCGGAGAGAGACGGCTTTCTCATCGGTGAAGGAGCGGCTGTACTTGTCTTGGAGCGGGAAGACCACGCCAAACAACGTGGTGCGGACATACTCGCTTATCTGGCCGGAGCAGGAATGACTTCGGATGCGTATAGTGTTGCAATCCCTGAGCCGGAAGGCAAGTGGGCTGCTTCGGCGGTAAAGCTTGCACTGAATGACGGCGGACTGAATATCGGAGATATCGGCTATATCAATGCCCACGGCACATCCACCCCGGCCAACGACAAAATCGAAACCCGGGCGATGAAGCTGGCCTTTGGGCAGGCTGCCTATAGCGTACCGATGAGTTCGAATAAGTCGATGATCGGACATACGCTTGGTGCCGCAGGAGCGGTTGAGGCTGCAGCTACCGTGCTCGCTTTGAAAGAGGGTGTCCTGCCGCCGACTATAAATTATCACAGCAAAGATCCGGAATGTGACCTCGATTACATACCAAACCAAGCCCGCCAGAAAAAAATAGAGGCGGCTATCTCCAATTCATTTGGATTCGGAGGGCAAAACTGCGTGTTGGCCTTCACTCATCCCGCATTTAAGCGATAAATCACAACATTGCTGTATTCAAGATGGACAAAAAGGTTTACCATACCCGGTGTCGGTTTCGGACCGATACCGGGGAACTGTGCTCGAATTATCCTGCGCTTCCCCAGTTAATCTGATCTAAAAGGAACACTTCTATGACCGAATT
>CAZAMY010000400.1:0-3214 GCA_964485995.1 uncultured Sediminispirochaeta sp. | reverse complement strand
TGATCACCCCGGTAATGGAGCCCCTCGGCTTTGACTGGCGGATGAATGTCAGCCTGCTGACCGGTTTTGTGGCCAAAGAGGTTGTGGTAAGCACACTTGGGGTGCTCTATACTGTCGGCGGCAGTGCCGATGAGGAGTCGACGGCACTCCGAAACGCCCTGAGCCGTGCCTACACACCGCTCACCGCCCTGGCATTTCTGTTTTTCGTTATGCTGTACACCCCATGTATCGTAGCTTTCGTGACGCTGGTTCGGGAAATACAGTCCTGGAAGTGGTCGCTCTTCTCTCTCGGGTATCAGATAGCTCTGGCCTGGATAGTTGCTTTTATTGTGCGCTCGGGCGGAATTCTGCTGGGGTTTTAATAAGAAAATAGCCTTACGGCTATTTTCGTCGTTTCGCTTGCCGCGAAGCGGCATGCGAAACTAATTCTGATAGTGGTGCATTTCACTCAGTTCCGGAAACGGCAGGTGATGGATATCCGGAAGCAGCTTCTGAACAGCTGCTTCCAGACTATCCGTGCTGAAAGGAGTAGTGAGCTGGAGCATGTGCGGAAACAGAATACTGTCCGTATTGGCAGTTCCCTTCTCACGATTTAAAAACAGAATGGGGACAGTTGCGTTGAGCGCAGACTTCCGTATTTCTTGGAGGAAGCGATCAATAGAGTCACCGGTAAGGGAGCGACCGATAATCAGAAGGTGCATACGCTCTTCTTCTAATATGCGCCCTCCTTCTCTACTGTCGAAAGCCTGCACAACAGTATACCCGAGCTGCGTCAAGACACAATCAACCTGCTGACGAAGCGCTGCTGAATCGTCTATAATTAGTACTGTACCACGCCCCATTCTTGCCTTCTAAATAACAGATTCCAGTTCACGTATCATGGTGATATCACGCATCCTGGTAATAGCCTTGTTTTGTATCTGCCGGACGCGCTCACGGGTAATGCCGAGGATCTTGCCGATCTCCTCGAGGGTGAGCGGGCTGTGTCCCGCAAGGCCGAAGCGCAGTGTTATGATCTTGCGCTCACGCTCACTCAACTCATCCATAGAGCGGTCCAAAATATCCTGTAGGTTCACATAGAACATACTGTCGAACGGCTCCTCGTACTCATCGCTGAAAACGAGGTCCGAAAGTGTAGTCACATTCTCATCATCTACAGTTACGTCGAGGGAGGCCGTTTCTCCCGAATACTTCATGATGTTTTCGACGTGATCCGGAGTAGTATCCATGTACTCGGCAATTTCATTGTAGTTCGGCTCCCGGCCAAACTCCTGAGTCAGATGCTTCGCAACGGAAAAGGTCTTCCTAATGATGTTCAACACATGAATTGGAATTCGAATAGTCCGTCCCTTATCGGCAATGGCCTTAATAACCGCCTGCTGAATCCACCAGGTGCCGTAGGTAGAGAATTTGCACTTGCGGGTGTAATCGAAGCGTTCGACCGCCTCTATCAAACCGATATTGCCTTCATCGATCAGGTCGAGCAGACTGAGCCCGCGATGCTGATATTTTTTAGCAATCGATACAACCAGCCTCAAATTGGAGGTTATCATCCGGTTGCGGTAGTGCTCGAGCATCCCTTCGAGACTTTTTTTGGTTTCGACATATTCCTCCCGGCTCACTTGTCCGGACTGATAGTCTTCGTCCAATTCTTTCAGTCCGCGCTTGTAGGTTTGTATGTATTCTCCCATCTCGAGCTCTTCTTGTTTCGAGAGCAGCGGATATGAAGAAATCTGTTTTAGATACAGTGACAATGGATCCATTTCGTGACTATTGTCTGCAGCTGAATATAAATCAACATCTGCTGTAGAATCTGTGTAGGTTTCATCTTCCATAATTTTCCCCTTACCGATCATGTTTCGCATGATAACTATGCAATGGGAGGCTGAATATCACAATAAGGGTGTTTTGAGACCTGCTATAGGGGATTCCCCTATAGGCGCTGGAGGATCAACAGATTCATATCCACCTTCTCCTCTGCCTGGATTCGTACCCCGTTCACCTTGCAGGACTTCACGTGTGAGGGCACTTTCAGGTATATGAGGCCCGGATTCACGGTTTCGGGATGCAGCGAATACTCGATTCCGGCTTTGGTAACATTAAAATCCACAATCTCTGAACCAGGCAGCAGCATGCCGGAGGAACCGGCCACCGCGTAGGCGTCAGTGCTCACCCGCAGAAAACAGCGGGCCGCATGCGGGGGAATCCTTATCGCCCCGCCGCCCCGAAATCCGTGAATCGCAGAATAATACAGGCCCGGCTCCAGTTGGTGCTCCACCGGATTGTTCTCGAGGTTGTGGAAGAGTACATAGTCCCGCTCATCTATCCTAAAAAACACCTTTTGCCGATCTGCCCGCTGTAGATCCACAGCTCGCAGGGGAAACTGCGACAGATAGAGTTTCAGCTGTTCGGACGAATACTCACTGGGATTATCACTGGTAAACAGGAGCCCTCCATATACCCGGTTCACGACAAACAGAGTATACTGCTCCTCTCTGCTCAACTCGTGCCGGTCGTTTCGCAGAATATAAACATCGGGATCGTTCACAAAGGCTCTCCGGTTGAGACCGCGCCGGCCAATGGTACTTCTGAGCGAGTTTACCGTTGAAACCCGCTCTCGATACCCTAACAGTTTCAGAGTTCTATCTTCCCATTTAGGCGCCACATCGGCTCCTATCCGGCAGTAATGGGTACGCCCGGCTGCACAGGCCAGCGGCACACCGCAGCCCAGGGTTACGGCATCGTCGCTCAGGGTATAGAGGAAGTCCATAGCATCGCTCATGATCATGCCGCGACTGCGCCCGGAGAACGGAACCCGGGCTGCCGCGTAGAGGAAGTCGAGTTTCAGGAAGCGGTATCCCCATTCATGAATTATGCGGTGGAACACCTCGCGCAGATACTCACGCACTGCAGGAAGATACACATTCAATGCGTAGAAGTTGCCGTGCCACTGAAAGGGGTTGTAGCCCATTTTGCGCGGCGTACCGTTCTCGTCGGACACACACCACTGCGGATGCTCCTGAAAGATGTTGGAAGACTCTTCTACTATGAACGGAGCAATCCATAAGCCAGGTGTGTAACCGGCAGCAGTAATCTCCTCGGCCAGACCCCGCATGCGGCCCTCAAAACTCACATCGGGTTCAAGCCAGTCGCCGATTGCCCGTTCCCATCCATCATCGATTTGAAATACCTGGATAGGAATTTTTAGCTTCTG
>CAZAMY010000399.1:0-3234 GCA_964485995.1 uncultured Sediminispirochaeta sp. | reverse complement strand
GCGAACCTCAGGTTCTCCCCAGAACCGTTTCTTCGATTTTACGTACCTGCGCCCGGTAGAGCGTGGCGATATTAGAACCGTAATCGGCAATCAGCTGAATGATGTTCCTTGGAGTCTCTTCTGTGTCGGGACCGTTCAAGCGGTCTCCGGCATCACCGAGGCCCGGCAGGATGTACGCATCCTCGTTCAGTACCGGGTCCATCCAGAGAGTATACACATCAGCCATCTCGAGCGCTCGGGCCACCCGAATCGAACCCTTCAGTGCTGAAATCACGTTCAGGCACTTGATGGAACGGGGCTCTACCCCCTGCTCGAGCAGATATTTTACGATAGTAACCAAACTGCCGCCGGTGGCGTTCATCGGATCGGCGAAAATCAGGTCCTTGCCCTGCAGTTCTTCCAGGCTGAAAAACGATTTATCAAGATCGAGAATATACTCCATATTGTGCTCTTTCTTGGAGTCGTCCCGCTGTATCTTAAAAAGGGCGAAGGGAGTAACATAGTTTGAGGAGGAGTACTCCTGTATCTCCTTGCCCATAATCATTGATGGCAGCAGCGAACCGCGCAGCATCACACACATCACCGTATTTTCAATATCGACATCCACATCCGGAATCTTGTGCACCGCGTAGTTCTGCACCGGATTGGTGACCGGGGTCTGGGTAATCAAGTAGTTTTTCTTATGCGTGGCCCGCTCGGTAAAAGCCAGGTTGAACAGCAGCTCGTATGCCCGTTGGATGTAATAGAGGAACTCCTGATGCTGGGTCTTGGTATTACGCAGCTTCGAAATAAGCCGGGATGCCTCGCCGTGGATCTCCTTGGGAGTATCGAACGAGTACACATGGATGCGCGGCTCATTGCTCACAATGCTCTGCATCTGTTTGCCCATTGCGTCGTAAACTTTGATCAGCTCCTTTTTTGCTTCTGCCATTCGCCGCTCATTCGATGTTTTCGACAGCACATCGAAGATCTCTACCGCCTTGCTGTAGTGCTCGTTCATTCTCTCGATCTGCTGGTGATCTTCCTGGGTCAGATATCCGTCTAAATCGGTTGCCTTCAATACGATTGAACGTCCTGTTTCTGCCATCTCTTACTCCTTGCGCATCAATGTATCGCCTGCTCTTTTTATGGTCAAGACACGCCATATAACTGTTCACGATTTCTTAACTTGCAATCCCAATGATAATTTATTAATGTATCTATTGAAACAGTTTTATTAAAGGAGAACAAAAGCAATGAAAAAAGCACTCATGTTCGCATTGGTTCTGTCCATTCTCGGCACTGCTGTGGTATCGGCCCAATCGTTGAAGGGCATGTCGCTCAACGGTTCGACCGGTCTCGTCAGCATCCCCAGCGGCAGAATCGGCTGGGAACGGACCTCAGATTTCGGCTTCGATCTTGGCTATCACGCCATAATCGACGAAAACGTCACCACTCACATTCCCAAGGCCTCGGTCAGCCTCTTCCGCACCCTGGAGGTATCATTTGCCTACGATACCCAGGACCAGTCGGAAAACTCCGACATGCTTATCGGCGGTAAGATCCAGCTTCCGATTAAGCGGGCTTCATCTATCGCGGTCGGTGGTAATGTCCAGATGCTCAAAACCAACGATAACGAAACAAATGCCCAGCAGATCTATCTGGCAGCCACCTATCCCGGCGACTTCTTCAACATGCCCGCCGAAACCACCGTTGTGGTGGGCAAGAGCTTCGGCGATGCCGCTCCGGACGATGCTATCGACTTCGGCATGGGTTTCGATCTGCTGCTGTTCCCCAAAACATTTCAGGGCTATGTGCACTGGATTAACGACTTCTCCAACTTTTCCTACAGCCAGCATGCTATCGGAGCCAACGCTACCTTTCGTGGAGTATTCAACTCCGGCATAAGAATTGATCTGGGCGCCTCCGACGCTTTCTCGGGATTTAAATTTGTAATAGATGCAATCATTACCGATGCCTTGGACGGCAACCGGGCCTTTTCTCTCGGGCTTGCATTTGGAGCTCCGTTGAAATAATTCATACAGCGACATTTCATCGCAAAGCGCATGTGTCTTGTTCGACACGTGCGCTTTTTTTATTGCATACGTCATAACTTACTTCTATACTAGGATCATGAGTACTTACGACGAAGAGTTCGACGACATCTATTCCGACGACGAAGAAAATGAAGAAAGCCAGTTTCTTATTTTTTCTGCTGCCGAGAACAAATACGCCGTTCCTGCCCTGGAGGTCCGTGAAATGCTACCGCCGCAGAAAGAGGTGCAGATTCCCGATGCCCCGCCCTGGGTGCGCGGTGTAATAAATGTGCGCGGAGAGACCTTTACCCTGATCGATTTCCGCAGCCGCATCGGCGGACAGAGCATACGCGATGTGAATGCAGAGCTGTTGAGTCAGCTCGATTCCCGTGAAAGCGAACACGTTCACTGGCTCGACCAACTCGAGGCGGCAGTCGCTGAAGACGCCCCATTTGAAGGCGAAATCGACCCCCATCGCTGCAAGTTCGGCCGGTGGTACGACAACTATGTCTCCGACAACGCCGCAATAAACCTGCAGCTCAAAAAATTCGACCAACCGCACCGCACTATCCATGAAACTGCCAAGCACGCGCTTGAACTCAAAGATTCCGGAAAACAACAGGAGGCTGTCGATCTGATCAACGCCCGCCGCAACAATGAGTTAGACCGAATGCGCAACCTGTTTCACACCTTAAAAGAACAAATCAAAACCAGCTACAAAGAAGTTGTGGTACTTATCGAAAACTCGGAGCAGCACTACGCCATTGCAGTAGATCGCGTTGAATCGGTGGAGACGCTGGAAACCGAAGATGAGGTAGGTCTGCACGGCTTCCAGAGCAGGCAGGACAGCTTTGCCCGCAATGCTCAAATTGCCACACGCAAAAGCGGAGAAGAAATCGTTTATATAGTCGACACCATCTGGATTTTCTCCGGCAGCGAATCCCTCGAGCTTCCCAGCGTATAGCCTGCTCTCAACATACTACAATTTGGTTTGCCACCAAAAAAAGAGCCGTTCGAGAGTATCTCGAACAGCTCTTAAGGCATCTCCTGGGGGAGTCGAACCCCCGTTGCCGGGATGAAAACCCGGTGTCCTAACCACTAGACGAAGGAGACGTGAACAGCGGTGATATTATATAAATAACCCAACTGTGTCAATATTAAAACTGAGCCGCACAGGGTTCGAACCTGTGACCCACGCCTTAAAAGGGCGTTGCTCTAC
>CAZAMY010000398.1:0-3235 GCA_964485995.1 uncultured Sediminispirochaeta sp. | reverse complement strand
GCTACAGAATCGGGAAGTATCGTCTCATTTGTGAGATTCATGACAGAGGGCTGATCATTCTTGTAATACGAATCAGAAATCGTAAGGATGTATATCGTTAGCAGCGAAACTGATGTAAAGGCGGGCAAATACAGCAGCGGTACCTACTACACTCCCAGCAGCTCCTCTATATCGGGTATAATTTTGAGCGGCCGGTCGGCCGGGGCATAGCGCTGCACCGGGCTGCCGTCCGGGCCTATCAGAAACTTAGTGAAATTCCACTTGATCCGCTTTCCCATTTTCCCCGGCAGGGCAGAGGTCAGGTATTTGTACAGCGGGTGAGCCCCGGGCCCGTTCACCTCGATCTTGCCGAACAGCGGAAAGGTGACCCCGAAGTTGCGGGTGCAGAACTCGCGGATGTCTTCCTCGCTGCCGGGTTCCTGATTGGCAAACTGGTTGCAGGGAAAACCTAATATCTCGAAGCCCCGGTCGTGATACTCTTCATACAGCTCCTGCAATTCACCGTACTGGGGCGAAAACCCGCATTTACTGGCGGTGTTGACGATCAGCAGGGTTTTGGCGCGAAACTCCTCCAGCGAGACTTCGCGGCCGTTGATATCGGTTGCGGAAAATCCATATATCGAAGCTTCCATTATTATCTCTCTTATTGCAACTGTTGAATAAAAGGATAGTGGAGGTACCGGCTTACTGCAAGCAGCACGTAGTAAGCCGGCAACAAATCATAATGAAAACTATCGAGTCTCAAGCAGCTTTGCTCGCGGTTTATTTGTGAAACCGAGATAGGTTGAAATCGCAGCCAACGAAGTAATACCTCCGCCAGCGATAACAATGTCGGTATTGTCGGGCGTAGCAGCACCCAGTATCATGAGGGTTAACCCTATGGCAAGGTTCCCGAGGCCACCCATAATGAACGGAGTGGCTGCTCTTCCCCAGCCTTGCTTCACTTCCCATACTTGAGTTCCACCAGTTGCGTTTACTTTGAAAATCCCGTTAAACATTGGTCTTTTGGTAAGCTGGAACTGATAGATTCCACCATCAAGGGTCAATTCAGCCGGCGCATCGCATATAAGCGTCGTACTTACCCCGCTACCGCTGATACCTACGGTATTCCCATATACGCCGGACCCGCTTGCACTCATCGATGATTCGCCAGTCACAAGATACACCGGCGTCGTGGCTTCCGGCGTCTGTAAAATCAGCTTTGTTTGAGCACCTGCAGTATCCACACCCGCAGACTTTTCGACTTTTATTTGTGCATACAAAGGAGAAGACGCCAGAAGTAGAACACACACAGCCATCCACCATTTGTTCATAAGCCCTCCATTCACGTTCATCAATAACTTATTTTGTGATTAAAATCATATAATGGAAAACATTACAAAACAAGAAGAAAAAAAGATTCTCAGTATCAGGCTCTGGAGTTATTAAAGATATAACTTGTATTGGCAGAAAAATCCTGCTTTACCGAATCTTCTCGGGCGCAAAGCCCGGAATCCGCAGCTTCTCATCCACCACATCGCTCAGCTTGGAGAGTATCAATGTAAGGCCTACGTAGATAAAGGCCACTATCAGATAGGTTTCCATGTAGCGGGCGTGGGTCGAGGCCAGTTCCTTGGCCTGGGTCATCAGCTCGGGGGCCTGTATTACAAAGCCCAGTGAAGTGTACTTCAAGAGGTAGATCAGCTCGTTGGAGAGGGCCGGGATCGAAAAACGCAGCCCCTGGGGTACGAGAATTGTAAAAATTGTCTCCCAGCGGCTCATGCCCAGCGATTGGGACGCTTCGATCTGCTCATACGAGATAGCCTTGAAGCCGCCCTTCATGTACTCCACCTGGTAAGCGGTACTGTTCAGGATAAAGCCGATGAAGGCGGCCGTGTAGGGACTCACGGTAATACCCAGCGGCAGCAGGAATTTCGGCAAACCGTAATAGATCATGTACAGCTGAATCAGCAGCGGAGTTCCCCGTACCAGCTCCACATATACGGTTACAATCTTATACCAGAAACCGTGCGTGTACAGCCGTATCAGGCACAACGGGACGGCGGCAAAAAATCCGACTACCATGCCGACAAAGGTGAACAGCAGGGTAAACACTAAACCGTACCCCAGTTGGGGAGCTATTTCGATGAAATATTCAAACAACCCTCTCCCCTCCTATTCGCCGTACAGCTCGGTAATCTTGTGCAGGAACTCGCGGGTACGCGCTTTCTTGGCATTTCTCAGAATCTCTTCGGGCGGTCCGTCCTCTACGACGTGTCCCGCTTCCATAAAAATAATCCGGTCGGCCACCGCCCGGGCAAATCCGATCTCATGGCTGACTACCAGCATGGTCATGCCGGCCTGAGCCAGGTCCTTCATAACTGCAAGGACCTCACCGGTCAGCTCAGGGTCGAGAGCCGAGGTGGGTTCGTCGAACATCATGATCTTCGGGTCCATCGCCAGCGAGCGGGCGATTCCAACCCGCTGCTGCTGTCCGCCGGACAGTTCGGCCGGATATTTCTCCATGTGGTCCTGCAGGCCGACTCTGGTCAGCTCCTCGATAGCCTTCTTGCGGGCCGCTTCGCGGGACATCTTTTTCACCTTGTACAAGCCGACTTCCACGTTGCCCAGAGCGGTCAGGTGGTTGAACAGGGCGAAGTGCTGGAATACAAAGCCAATTTCCTGCCGGATTTTATTGATACTGCTGTGTTTATCGGTAATCTCCTGCTCATCCAACCAGACGCGCCCCTCGTTGGGCGGAGTCAGAGAGTTGATGCAGCGCAGCAGGGTGCTTTTGCCGGTGCCGCTGGGCCCGATAATAACTACCACCTCCCCGCGCTTTACGGTAAAGGATATTTTATCCAAAACACGGTTTTCTCCAAATGATTTTACAAGGTCCTTCACTGTTAAGATGTTTTCAGTTCCCATATACTACCTTCTTTCCAATTCAAAGCCGGGAATTTTCAGTTTTTCGTCCAGCATTTCAAACAGCTTGTTGGACAGTACGAACAATCCGAAATAGATAAGAGACACCGGTATCAGCACCTCGAAAAAGACCTTGCCCATTGCCGAATCAATGATGCCCCTTGCCTGGGTCAGCATCTCCGGTATTGCCACCAGATAGGTGATGGGAGAGTCCTTCAGCACAATCGTGGCCTCATTGGTCAAACCGGGAATCGAAAGGCGCAGGGCCTGCACGAATACAATCGTGAGAATGGCCTGCCATCTGCCCATTCCCAGCGACCGGGCGGCGTTG
>CAZAMY010000397.1:0-3243 GCA_964485995.1 uncultured Sediminispirochaeta sp. | reverse complement strand
GAACTGGAGGTATATGTTCAGTTTTGATACTGGATTGATTAATACCTTCCTCAGCAACACAAAACTGTTTGAGGCTTTACCGGTCTGGCTGGTTGGGAATAATGCCTTTTTTGCAATTTTGATTACTTTTATTTGGATTGCCTGGCCCTTTTGGTTCATTGTTTTACTGGCCAGTCTGCAAACGATATCCAACGAATACTATGAGGCCGCCTCGATTGACGGTGCGTCTCTGATTCAGAAATTTCGGCATATTGTTCTGCCGATGACCGCTCCAGTGACCAGTATGGTCGTGCTGCTTACCTTTATGTGGTACTTCAGAGAGTTCAAGGTACCTTTCGTTATGATGGGCCTTTCACCCTCGGAGCCTGCAAATCTCTTAGCCCTGCATATTTATACCGAGTCCTTTCGGCTCTGGAATTTCTCTGAAGGTGCTGTAATGGCAATAGCATTGAGTTTTATCCTGATGCTGCTGCTGGCGGTTCGGGTTCGAATACTTAGAAAGAACAGGAGTGTATAACCGACGTTATGGCTATAAAGCGTTCGCGAAAAATGAAAACTGTAATTGCGTTGTTAACCCTAGTATACCTGGCATGGATACTCGTTCCGGCTGGCAATTTGGTACTTACTACCTTCAAACTGCCGCGCGAAGTAATGACAGGCCCCTATTCCTTTTTTCCCAATAGCGGTTGGGTTACGCAGAACTATAAAGATATTTGGAGTGTGATTCCCCTTGGAAAATATCTGTTCAATTCACTGTTTGTGTCTGCAGTTACCATGTGTTTATCTGTTGTGTTATCGGTTCTGGCCGGGTACGGTATCAGCCGGTTTGCATTCAAAGGGAAGAATGGATTCCAGGGCTTTGTACTGCTCACCCAGAGCTTCCCGGGAATCCTGTTCCTCTTGCCATATTTTCTGCTCTACATACAGTTGGAAACGCTGACCGGACTGAAATTGCGAGGGACCTACCTCTCGCTGATTATTACTTATACCACATTTGCCTTGCCATTTTGCATGATGCTGATGAAAAGCTATTTCGAATCTATTCCGGTTGATATTGAAGAGGCAGCGATGATAGACGGCTGCTCCAAGTTCGGAGCATTTCTCAGGGTTATCTTACCGACCATCCGACCGGCTATAGCTACCGTTGGAATACTCGGCTTCCTGCAAGCCTGGAATGACGTACTGTTTGCCTCGGTTCTAACTGATGATTTAACACGGACTGTGGCCGTTGGAATAACCGACTACGCCAGCCAGTTCGAGGTTCAGTGGAACTATGTGTTGACCGCCGGAGTTGTAGTTTCTTTGCCGGTAGTGTTTTTCTTTGTACTGCTTCAAAAGCATATCATCCAAGGCTTAACTGCAGGGGCAGTAAAGGGGTAAATATGAAAGTTGTGATAATTGGCGGCGGGAGCACCTATACGCCCGAGCTATTTCAGGGGTTGTTAGATTCCCACGCTCATTTACCAGTTAAAGAGATGGTGCTATTTGATATCGATAGTGATAGACTAGAGAAAGTCGGCCGGTTTTGCCGAATTATGCTCGACAAAAACTCCGGAAAGTTTGCTCTCACTCTCTCAACTGATATCGAGCCGGCTCTCCGCAATGCGGACTTTGTCATTTTTCAGCTTCGGGTTGGCGGGCAGGCGGCTCGTCATCGTGATATCAAACTCGGCTGTGACCTCGGTATTATTGGTCAGGAAACAACGGGCATCGGAGGCTTTGCGAAAGCCATGCGCACCATTCCGGTGGTACTTGACTATTGCCGCAAGATTAAGGCTTATGCCAAAGCCGATTGTAAAGTGATCAATTTTACAAATCCTTCTGGAATTGTAACCCAGGCGATAAGCGACAATACAGACCTCACGGTAATCGGGTTGTGCAATGTGCCCATCATCCTGCAGAAACAGTCCTCAGAACTACTTCAGGCTCCGTTCAGTGAGCTCTATTTCGATTATGTTGGACTGAACCACCTTGGTTGGCTGCGAGGAGTGTATCATCGAGGCGCGAATAGGATCGACGAACTTGTTGATCACCTGGCCAACGACCCCGAACTTTTTCGGGCCGCCAATCACAGCGCGATTGATAGTTCACTAGTCCGTAGCCTCAGAATGATCCCATCGCCATATCTGCAGTACTTTTACTATACAGATCAGATGTACGCGAAAATTCGCTCTGCCGAGCAGACGAGAGCGCAGGTGGTAATGGAGCTGGATGAAAAGATATTAGCTCATTTTTCTACGGATACATCCGGTACGCTGCCTGCTGATATGCAGGGGCGGGGCGGCGAGCTCTACTCCTATGCTGCGGTGCAAGTAATGAGCGCAATTCATAATAACTCGCAGAATCTTCAAATCGTCAACATCCGCAATGGAACAGCCATTCCCACTTTGGCACCGGATGATATTATTGAGGTGCCGGCTGTAATTCACCAGAGGGGCGCTTCGCCGGTAGCAATCGGAGATGTTGAATTATCGATTCTCGGTCTGATTCAAACTGTAAAGGCCTATGAGCGACTGACAGTAAAGGCTGCGATATACCGACAGTACGACGATGCATTGTTTGCCCTGTTCAATAATCCTTTAGTCAAAGATCTGGCCCATTCAAAATTATGCCTCGATACTCTAATGGAAAGAGAGAGGGTTGAACTACTAGAAGGACATGTATATGCCTACTAACTGGAAGACCTTTATACAGAAGCATCCCGGAATTTCATATAAAAAAGCGAGGAGCAGTTCACCTTTTCTTAATAGAAGAATAATTCACATTATTATTGACGGTATATCGAAGCGGGTATTCGACAGAAATCGGCTCCCGGTGTTACATCAACTCGCAGAGGGTGGAGCTTCGTTTCAGAACTGCCGGACCATTTGGCCATCATTAACCGGTCCGGCGCATACGGCAATGAACAGCGGAACGTTTCCCGCTGCAAATGGGGTCAGACTCAATAGCAGTTTGAACCGTGCAAGCGGACATTTTGAAGGGGTGAATCCGTTGAAAGTGAGCCGGGTAGACAGTATTGCAGAGATATTCGGGAGAAAAGGATTCAGTACCGCCGGTATCTGCGGACAGATGAACCGAGGATTACAATACTACATTTCGGAAGCGTATCTCGGACACGATGCGCGTAAGATTACAGATGCTGCTTTAGATACACTTCGGGAGTATGCACCGGATTACCTGCAGGTGGTCTATTTTACCATCGATACTCTTGAGCATCGCTATGGTCCGGAGAGTGCTGCGGTG
>CAZAMY010000396.1:0-3251 GCA_964485995.1 uncultured Sediminispirochaeta sp. | reverse complement strand
CCGTCCATTCCCGGCATGGTAATGTCCATAGTAACTAAATCAACATACGGATGATGGCTCTTATATTTATCAACTGCTTCAATACCATGACTGGCAGTGTCGATAATTTCATAGCCTTCACTGCTCAAGATCTGGTCCAACTGTTTTTTTACAAAAATAGAATCATCTACCAGTAAGACCCGGTAGGACGATCCGTCGGGTTTCTTTCCGTGCGGAACCCGGCTATTGATATCAGGATAATCTCCTGCAGCTTTCAAAGCTCCCCCCTGTGTGTGTGTATACATCAATTCTTACGGGTTTTTATTCTAAATTCAACTCGGCATCGCTAAAAATATTGCATATATTCATCCATTCATCTACCATTATGCGGAAAACAGGGGGTGTACATGAAAACCTATGCAGAAATCAACGAGAAAATTGCAGCCGGCTCGGCGGTGGTGCTCACAGCCGAGGAGGTCATCGACTATGTCGACCGCAAGGGCTTGTCCAAAGCGGCCGAAGAGATCGATGTAGTGACTACCGCCACCTTCGGTCCGATGTGCTCTTCTGGCTGTTTCCTCAATTTCGGCCACAGTATTCCGAAAATTCGCATTACCGAAGCCTGGATTGACGATGTGCCGACCTATGCCGGAATTGCGGCAGTCGACCTTTTCATGGGAGCCAGCCAGCTGCGCAGCAACGACTCTGCAAATATGTATTATCCCGGCGAATTCCGCTTCGGCGGAGGCCACGTGATCGAAAAGCTGGTTGCCCGCGAGGAGCTGCAGCTCTTCGGTCTCTCCTATGGAACCGATGAGTACCCGCGCAGAGAAGTCCGCACCATGTTCACCATCGACGACCTGAATCAGGCAATTATGGTAAACCCCCGCAACTGCTATCAGAACTACAATGTTGCTACTAACACCTCCGACCGGCCGATTTACACCTACCTGGGGATGTTGAAACCGCATATGGAAAATCTCACTTACAGCTCGGCGGGTCAGCTCTCGCCGCTTTTGAACGATCCCTATTACGAGACAATCGGTATAGGCTCGGCAGTATGGCTGGCAGGTGCCCGGGGGCATGTATATGCGGAAGGAACCCAGCACGCCAGCAATGTGGAGCGCACGGATAACGGAGTGCCGGCCGAGGGAGCCGGAACGCTGGCCCTCACCGCCGATATGAAAACAATGCAGTCTGAGTTCGTGCGCGGGGTCAGCCTAAAGGGATACGGTGCGTCGCTGGCGCTGGGCATCGGCATTCCGATTCCCATCCTCAACTAACAGATTCTGCGCGATACTACTGTCACAGGCGAGGAAATCAAAGCTGAACTGATCGACTACTCCTACGATTACCCAATGAAAAGCGGAAAAGTCATTAGCCATGTCACTTACGGTCAGCTTCGACGCGGTGAGGTGGAGATCAACGGGAAGCGCGTAGAAGTTTCCTCGATGTCGAGTTATTCGAAGGCCCTGCGCATCGCCGAACTCTTGAAGGCGGAAATCAGTAGCGGCGACTTCCTGCTCAGTGAACCGATGCAAAAACTGCCCAGAAATCAGAAAACAAAATCAATGGTCGTACGGGAAGGTGAAGGAGGATCAGTATAGATGAATACCCGAAAATTCCTGCTGAGTTTCAACAAACAGTTGGCTGAAAAACCGATTGTGTATCACCTGGTGAAAGAGTACGATCTGGTTATCAATATTTTTCGAGCCAAAATCACTGCCGATGAGGAAGGCTTTATGGTGCTGGAGATATCCGGCAGCGATGAGATGATCTCGCAGGGGCTGGATTTTATCCGCGATAACGGCGTTACGGTCAACGAAGCCGAAAAGGGGCTGCGCTGGGATAGAGATGTCTGTACCCACTGCGGAAACTGCCTGCCCCACTGCCCGGTGGATGCACTGTACATAGTCAATCCGGCTACCCGCGAAATCGGCTTTGATTCCGACAAATGCGTCGAATGCCTCAACTGTATCCCAAATTGTCCGTACGACGCGGTAACCTCGGTGTTCTGATGCGGCCGCGCACCTTCCGCAGTTTCCAGTTTCGCCAGGCGGTATACCGGGTGCACAGCGCCCATTTTCAGGCGGTCAGCCGCTGCATCCGCCGGATGTGGAATGAACTCGAAGAATACATTACCCTGTACCCCCGGTTTGCCGATTCATTTACCCCGCTGCCACCACAGAAGCACCCGCCAGGCCTCAGCAGAGAGGCGCGCCCCGAAAGCGTCGAACGTATGCTGCGTGCATCTCAGGCCGCCGATGTCGGTCCGATGGCAGCGGTAGCCGGCACATTCGCCCAGCTGGCCGCCGAAGCGGGCCGCGCAGCTGGTGACACCGAGGTTATTGTTGAAAACGGCGGGGATATCTATATGTATCTCGAACAGCCGCTGCTGCTGGGGCTCTGGGTGGGGCCGGATTCACCGTTTCGGAATCTGGCCTTTTCGATCCCGGCCGCAGACTCCCCCCTGGCCGTCTGTTCGTCATCCTCGAAGCTCGGCCATTCGGTCAGTTTCGGCGAGTGTGACCTCTGTACCGTGTTTTCAAAAGACGCCTCTCTGGCCGACGCGGCGGCTACCGCCTACTGCAACCGCATTAAACAAAGCACGGACCTGCAGCCGGCGGTTGAAGAGTTGGTTCGGATTTATGGTATTGATGGTGCGGTGGCAGTGAAAGCGGATAAACTGGCCATCGCCGGCACAACGCCGCAGCTGGTGCGCCATTCCGACGTAGATCTGGAACAAAAAATCACCCGCCACCAGCATTCTAAATTTGAAAATTATTAAAATCTTTTCAAATTTAGAATTACTGACCCGCCACAGCCGCTCCGAAGACCCGTAACAGCGTGGGGCGGGCTCTGCATCTAACTATCTGCGGCTGCCGAAAATCCGCAACAGAAATAGAAAAATATTGATAAAATCGAGATAGAGCTTGAGAGCGCCCATAATCGAAAGCTTGACGTACTGCTCTTCACTCACCGAATTGCCGAACTGCTGATTCCAGTTTTTAATCATCTGGGTGTCATATGCGGTAAGACCCAGAAAAATGAAAACGCCCAGATAACTAATCAAGTAGTAGAGCCCGGAGCTCTGCAGGAAAATGTTAATTACACTGGCGATGATGATGCCGAACAACCCCATAATAAGGTAATGCCCGAATCCGGACAGATCGCGCTTGGTGGTCATCGCGTACAGGCTCATCGCGGCAAAGGTGCCGGCAGCGGTAAAGAATGCCAACGAAATCTCGGCTCCCGTGTAGGCCAGGAAGATC
>CAZAMY010000395.1:0-3252 GCA_964485995.1 uncultured Sediminispirochaeta sp. | reverse complement strand
GCATGTGCCCAGATGAGGGCGTAGATGAGCAGGTAATCATCGCTGGTACTCCGTGCAACTTGCACTGCCTGTTCGGTATATTCGTTGCCTCTCTGTACGTCGCCCATCCAGCGCAGGCTTACTCCCACTCCGGCTAAAGCCCGCGTCTCCGCCACCTTATCTTGAGCCTGACGGCTGCAGTAGAGGCTTTCTGCATACAGAGTATACGCCCGGCGCCATTTTCCGCGCACAAACAGCAGCCACGCATACGAAGCTATCCCGCGGGCGAGTAAATACTGGGGGTACTCAGAAGAAGCCGCCAGGAAGGCTTCCAACCAGCTTTCTCCTGTGGAGAAGTGCTCGTTCCGATACCAATACCAGTGCAGTTGATTACATAGCTCGAGGCCTTCTGCAAAACGACTGTGTTCATACAGCGTACGAAGGGTGAGTTGAATGTTTGCATGTTCCATCTCGAGCAGTTTGAGTGCATTGACTTCGTTTGGGCCGTGAAACAATAAACTCTGCTGATGGATTAGATCGAGGTAGTATTCGACAAACCTTTTTAATAGTGTATCATAAGTGCCGGACTGTTGAGCCTTTACCTGCGCGTACTGCCGTACCGTCTCGAGTAGGGTGAACCTTTTATCGCCGGAACGCAGTCTTCCGTTTTCTATTAACAGGCTTTTATCGATCAGAGATGTTAGAATCTGCGTCGGGTCTTCTTCACTATTAGGGTCCTGTGTAACTGCCCTTACGGCCTGCAGGGTGAATCCGCCGATAAATACACCGAGTGAACCGAATAAATCTGCCTCTTTACGGCTCAGTAAGCGGTAGCTCCAATTTATTGCCTGATGAAGGGAACTGTGATGCCCGGCCCGGTTCTCCGTGGTTGCATGCAATAGGTGCAGGGGCATCTCCAATCTCTGCTTGAGTTCCTCTATTGAGAAAATTTTCAGCAACGGCACTGTAAGCTCAATTGCCAACGGAAGTCCGTCTAACTGGCTACAGATTGCAGCGATTTCATCGTCTTTAATTTTCTCCATCTCAGCTTTGAGAAACAGCAATGCTGCTCTATCCCGAAATAGTTGAACCGCATGCTGGCTTTCTCCGCCGGAGACATCGAATGGATTGATTTGTAGGACACGTTCGGCCGGAATCCGTAATGCCTCCCGGCTTGTAATGAGGATACACAGTTTTGGTGCTGCGAGCACGAGCTCCTGGATAAACTCGGCGCAGTCCACGATATGTTCGAAATTATCCAGCAGAAGCAGGATTTTTGTTCCGATAAAGCGTAGTGATAGGGCTTGCAGGGTCTCCTCCTGAGAGGACATGGTGTGCCGTAATCCCGCAGCACTGGTGATTGCCGAGGGTAACTCACGTGCACAACTAATTCTAGTTAAGTCGATGAAGATAATACCGTCGTAAAAAATCTTACTGAGAGTATCGGTGGCCTCTATTGCAAATCTGGTTTTACCGGCACCGGCAGCACCGACTATCGTACATACCCTGATTCCGTTAGTAAAATAATTCCTCAGTGTTTCCAGCTCATGCGTACGACCGATAAAACGGCTTGTTTGGGGCGGAGTCTGAGTTTCATGCAGCCTTGATAAGGCGGCTTGGTCCACGGCAGGTGGGGCAGATAGTGTACCGCTTTTTATTTTCTGCAGTAATTCTTCTGTTTTCTTCTCCGGTTCATCGTTGAGTTCTGTTTCTAAAAAGCGACGGCACTCCTTATACTGCTTTATCGCAGCGGAACGCTGCCCGGAAACCGCCAAGAACTGCATGACTAAGCGATGACTGCTCTCCTCGAGCGGATCGAGTTCTACCAGTCGTCTCCCGAGACGAAGCGCTTCGGTCCAATCCTGCTGTTCGGCCGATATCTGAGCCAGGTCACGGACCACCGAAGCCAACTGCCGGCGAAACAACTCCTCATTCAGGAACTCCCAGGTGTCGAAATCGGGGCAATCCGGAAGAGTGAAGCCTTCCATGAAGGCCCCTCGGCAGAGTTTTTCGGCACTACGCAATATAGTTGTTTTACTTGTGGTGTCCGTTTCGGTTCTCAGTTCTGAAATAAGGCAGCGGAACTCGCATACATCGACCTTACACTGACCCGGGGTCATCTCTACAAAGTCATTCCGGCTTGTAATCGGAACAGGGTGCAGCTTATCCGAAATCTGATAGAGACAGCTGCGAAGGTTCGCTCTTGCTCTTGATTGACCCGAATGCGGCCACAGAAGTGTAGCCAGTGTATCTCGACCGACCGGTCGGCTTTCCACTGCCAGGTAAGCCAGCAGAGCCACTGTTTTGTGTCTGAGCCCGCTTACGACTTGAGAATCGGAAACTATTTCTGGAGTACCGAAAAGTGTAGCGCGTACATACGACATAGCGCTGTTCCACCATTTTTAATTACTGTTTTTAATTATAGAATCACTGCGACGTTTCTGCAACGCAAAAAGATATAGTTTTGTTAAATGAACGGGATTGAACTAAAAATTCATGATCTGCTGGAACAGTCGGTTGAGTATTTGAACAATGGAGATCTTGATAGACTGATGAAAATGTGGAATAACTCTGCAATTTTGATGTTGCCGGCAACACCGGCACTCTATGGGAAGGGGAGTATTTCCAAATGGTTGCAGACTCACATGACCCTATTCGGTTGTGAATTAGAAATTGATATTGGTGACATTAAGCCGGATGGACTGCTGGCCTGTGTCTCGGGTTGTTTTTTAATCCACATTCGGAATCTTCTGGATAAAAACTTATGCATCCACAACGGGAAGTTCCTGATTGTAATGTATAGAAATAATAGTGATTTGAAGGATAAAGACAAGCCTCTCTGGACTATATACTGCTGTTGCAGTAACTCGAGCCTGCCTCCGCCGAGTGCAAAATAACGGGACTGCCTCAGCAGTTCTCAGACAGCCCCGCTCAGATTACCCAGATTACATTGAAGGCGCTTGATTAGAGTTGTAACAGTCGCGGTAAATCTTCCAGCCTTCGCCCTTCTGCTTGCGCAGAATCGTAAGAAATTTTCCATCCATAACAGAAGGCGGATCACCGTTTTTCGGGGTGGACTTAATCATATAGGTGCCCATGGACCAGGCCACGTCATCTTTGATGATTATCTCTTCCCATTCAATGTCCATATCAGTGTCGAAATTCCTGGCTTCTTCAGGAAAAGATTTTCGCATTCCGGGCGCTGCATCTTTGATGAGAAACATCGGCGCCTGCGGCGGCATTTTATATGCCATATCCTCATGCAGAGCAAGG
>CAZAMY010000394.1:0-3254 GCA_964485995.1 uncultured Sediminispirochaeta sp. | reverse complement strand
GTTTTGCCTTCCACCGCCTGCTGCAGCTGCGCCTTATAGATCTCGAGGGGCCGCCGTTTGAAAAAGCGTTCGAGCAAGCGCAGGATCTCTTCCAAATTCTGAAAGCGCCGCTTACGCTTGGGATGAATACTCTTCTTGATGATCTTTCGAACCAGCCGGCTCACCTTGGGGTTGTACTTTTTCGGCGGCGGGTATTTTCCCTTCTGAATGGCCGCTACCAGATCGGCGGAAAAACCTCCGGGGAACGGCTTCTTACCGGTGACCGTTTCGTAGAGCATCACGCCCATCGAGTAGATGTCAGCCCGCAGATCGACATTGCGGGTGTTTTCGAACTGTTCCGGGGCCATATAGGCGGGCGATCCGAGGGTCATCCCTTCACGGGTCAGCCCGCTCTCCGCATCCTCGGCCGAAGTCGCAATCCCGAAATCCACCAGCTTTACCTCACCCCGTTTGGAGAGCAGGATGTTGGCCGGCTTGATGTCGCGGTGGACCACCCCGCGGTCGTGGGCGTATTTGAGAGCCAGACAGGATTGGTACAGGATATACAGCGCCATCTCGTTCGGCAGATACCGCTCACGGCGGATTAGCTGCTCCAGCGACAAGCCGTCGATATATTCCAGAACGATAAAATGGCTGCGGCCCTCTTTAAAGTGATCATACACATCGACGATATTGTCGTTGCGAAAATCCATCAGCAGACGTGCCTCCCGCCGGAAGCGCTCTACAAAGTCGGGATTCCCTCGCAGAGTGAGTTTTTTGAGGATGACCGGCCGCTCGAGAGTGGGATGGATGCCCTTGTACACCGCACCCATCCCTCCCTGGGCGATCAGTTCCAGTATTTTGTACTTTCCGATGCTGTCGGGGGTTTTAGCCATGTGAATCCTCTATATCTTGCCAGTTTTCAGCAGCTTTCTGTACCGTATCCTCATCGTAAGAAACTTCTACGATATTCTGCTGCGGATCCGGCGTGATTCCGGGCACAACCAGCGCAAAACTGTAGGTGCCGGGATTGTGCAGTTGAATATATTTGTCCCCGGCTCGCAGGTTAAAGGTACCCTGCACCGGGCGGTGTCCGCCGAAGTAGCGGGCATCGGCCGGATGACTGCAGTATTCTGAAATCATCTGTTCTACACTGCCGTCCTCGGCCCCGTCGTTGGGAGTCCAGGTCAGTCCCAGCACTACATCGTCGTATTCCCGGTAACGGATCACCTCTTCATGGGTAAAAAAGCGCTGCGGTTCGGCGTGGGACACCATAAAGGTACCGTCTACCGCTAACAGCGGAAACTCGTGCTCCATCTCTGCGAACGCACTCAGGAACTCCTCGCCGTAGAACTTCAGCACCCACTCCTTCACCATTTCCCCTTCATAGGCGAACTTTCGAAAGGGGTGATTCCCGCGCCCCTCTTCGTTCAGAATATTCTCGTGGTTGCCCTTGAGGAAGTGGAACGAGTCGGGCCGCATAATCTTCAGCTGCATTACGATTTCCATCAAAGCCAGGCTCTCGCGCATCTCCTCGTCCATGGATGCATGCTTGCGGTATTTAGTCGAGAACTCCTTGAAGGCCTGTTTCCAGCGCTGCGCCGCCCGTGATTCGGCATGGAACGCGTCGCCGACACAGATCAGCTGAATCTCCCCGCGCTGCAATAGCTCGCCGACGGACGGGCGCTCGGCCGTTTGTTCACTAACCGCCTCATCGGCTTCTTCCGCAGCATCGGTCGTAGCGTTCTCAGAATCGGCCCGGCTGCCCAGCTCCGGCCGGTGGGCCAGCACGTGCAGCAGGAATCAGGGCCGGGCATGCAGGTCCGGTACAATCAATGTGGGCCGGTCATTCAGACGGATTAAACCCCCCGGGCGGTCCCGTTCGTCCCGCGGACGGTACAGCGGATCTTCGCTTTTCAGTACTTCGGTTGCTCTGCGGATGAGTGCCGTGTAGGCCTCCCGGTCAGGCAGGCCCTCACGACGAGCAATATTAATTAGTTGCTTCATCCTACTCCTGGATTATGGTTTTATTTACTTCGATGAAATCGTCGGTCAGCATCTGGGTGACTTCAGCCAGCAGCTCTTCCTGCTCATTGTCTTCCATCTCTTCTACAATGACTGCAATCTTAAAAATGGGCGAGCTCTTCTTAATCGGACCGTTGGTGAATACAGCGCCCTCGTCGATGGCTACATCTTCGGCCAGGTCGGTATTACCGGTTTCGGCCGATTCGGGAACATCATTTCTAATCCCGATGCTGTGATAGGCCACAAAGCGGCCGTTGTCACCCTTCGGACCCAGATTAATCAGACTGCCGGAGTAGGTCATAAGCAGGGCGCCGCGCTCATCCTCGGCATCAAACTCTTCGACCATCTCCATATCGCGCTCCTCGACCTGTTTTTCGAAAGTGTCGAGTTTCTCTTCCCACCCGCGCTCCAGACTCTCCATTGACTCTTCGGTGTCGGGTAAACCAGCTGATTTAACCAGCTGCTGTATGTGTTGTCGAATCTTTTCAGAAAAATCTTCTGCTCCCATACCTTCATACTCCTTTTTTGTATGATTGTGCGCCGGTTTCTACCGCCAGCACATTATCGAATTTAGTACGCATAGCGGTGAAAAACAAGCCGCTGCGCTATTTCCGTCTGGCTCTCCGGCAAATTTGGGCATTATTTGGTCAGTTTTTACAAAACATTCGTTTTCGGTCGTGAAAACTGGGTTTACAATAGGGACATGAAAGTAAAAAGAGAACAAATCGACAATCTCCCGGAAGAAATCCGGGAACATCTGCGGCAGTTGGTCCAGCGGGGCGAGCTGAAATCCGCCGGGCGAGCGGCCGGCCCCGAAGCCTCTCCCGAATCAGAGGAGGTCCGCTTCGAGCGCCTGGCCGGCGCCTGGATTGAAAAAGAGCAGCTGTTCAGCGGCCAGACCGCAGCCCTGGACATGGAGGCCCTTCCCGAGGGCCAGCAGATCGAAGCCGACGACCAGCGCGGTATGCTGCTGCTGACCAACAGCGGCTCCCTGCTCAGTCTGTGGCCCGCCACCGAGGGGCGGCGCGAGATGGAGTACGCCAGCATCCCGATGCGCAGCGACGTTCCAGAAATCCTGCGCGGCCGCAGCGTAAGCCTCGACGGGCCGATCCGCCGCGGCAGCCCCGCCCGGGTCAACGACGGTCCCCTGAAAAAAACCTCGCCCATCTACAAAATCGCCGTCTTTCCGTCCGACCTGAGCAAGGACGAGCAGGCCAAGCGCACCCGCGAAGCCACCATTTTTCTGACCA
>CAZAMY010000393.1:0-3260 GCA_964485995.1 uncultured Sediminispirochaeta sp. | reverse complement strand
CGGAACCTATTACACCCCAGCAATACGATTTCAGTTTTACCTGTTCGGGGCGGCCCTGGCGGCTACGCCGTTTGCAGCTGTGTTAGGCCACCGGATGCAGAACCGGGAGCACACCGCCACTCAGGCTCAGCTCGAGGGCGGCCGGCAAAGCGAGAGTGCACCGCGAAAGAAACAGGGCCAACAGGGCCGGCGCGGGGCCGGCAGGCTGATTCTGCAGCTGCTGGCGGCCCTCCTGCTGCTGAATATCGGAACCCTGGTACTCGGCAAATACAGTCAGCCAAGCATTATTCTGCATTTCCCGCTGTACTATCTGCTGATTGCCCTGGAGCTGGCGGTTGCGCGGCAGCTGCTTCGACCACACGCTCCCGGTGCTGTCCACCCTCACCACTCAATCGTGCGTGTTATTGCCGTGGCGGTGCCGGCCGCACTACTGCTCGTAACCGCCGGCAACAGCGCCTGCAATATCGGCCAAGAGCTGCACCTGCTATCGCCAAAGCCGCGCGAATATTACGAAACTTATGCTGAGTACGGCCAAAACCTTCACAAGTTTGTTCCCACCGACGCCGTCGTGCTGGCCAATCTGAATGCCGAATATCACTTCGGCCGCGGCCGGCTCTACGACTACCGCAACCTGGAGTATCTCGATGAAGCCGGATTGAGCTTTACCGATTACATTGAGAAAAACAACATCGAGTACATTCTGTATCCGGAGGAGATGGACCTAATCTACCGGCAGCGGCCGGTCTGGAACATTCTTTATGGAAATGTAGCTTCGTATTACCAGGATATGCAGCAGTTTTTGAACCAGAACTGCACTCTGGCCGGCAGTTTTGCATCGCCAATTTACGGGATGCGGATTACCCGCTATATGGGACGCAAGCCGTGGCAGGTGCAGGTCTATCGGGTCGATCAATAATGGGATCAATAAAAACTTGGCGGTTAACACTGCTCATGTGTACACTTATAGGGTACAAGGAGTGTGATAATGAAAAACATTACTCTTAGTGCCGATGAACACCTTATCGAAGCTGCCAGAGCACAGGCCAAAGCAGAGCATACAACCTTGAATGAGAAATTTCGACACTGGCTGGAAGAATATACCCGCGGCGAGCAGGATGCCGCCGAGGCTTTACATGTAATCCAGCGTATCCAAAGCTATGCAAAAACCGGGGGGAGCAAAATAAGTCGGGAAGAGATGAATGAGCGTTAGCTTTATTGACACTAATCTTTTTATTTACCTTTTCGATGAAACCGCCCCCGAAAAGCGAGCGCGCTCTCAAA
Organism: uncultured Sediminispirochaeta sp.; assembly: GCA_964485995.1. GTDB lineage: Bacteria > Spirochaetota > Spirochaetia > DSM-16054 > Sediminispirochaetaceae > DSBN01. The sequence continues at coordinate 1,979 of CAZAMY010000393.1, read as the reverse complement.
AGTTGATCCAAAGCGCCATTGAAACAAAGAATGGAGTAATCAGCTATCAGGTAGTACAAGAAACGCTCAATGTGCTTACTACTAAACTGCAAAATCCTGCTGCTTCGGAGGATGCGCGCCTCCTTTTCCAAACGGTCCTGTTACCGCTCTGGAGGATAAACCCTCACCATAAACTCTATGAGAGTGCAATTGATATCCTATCCCGTTATCGTTACGGTTTCTATGATTCACTTATTATCGCCGCAGCACTAAAAGCCGGGTGTACACAGCTTATTAGCGAGGACTTGCAGTCTGGTCAGCACATAGAAAAACTAAAAATAGTGAATCCCTTCCTATAGAAATTTACAAATCACCCCAACCGTGCAATACTTTTTTCAATGAAGCGCAGCATATACTATCGCGATTCTATCATAGGCAGGAATTTCCAGTATCTCGACCCGGCCGACCGCTTTCTGGTGCCGGTTGAAAAACCGCAATTCAAGTTCAATGTAATCGGTACCGGTATGATCGGGATGGAGCACATCCGCATTACCCTGCTGGAAGGGCGTGGAACCATTCACGGACTCTACGACAGCAGCCCGCGCAGCGCGCAGGCCGGCTATGCGGAGTTCAAGCGCCTACGGCCGCAAGAAGAATGTGAGATTTACAGCTCGCTCGAAGAGGCGTGTAACGACCCCGCCGCTGATGCCCTGATCATCTGCACGCCGAACTATACCCATCTGGCGGTCCTCGAAACCGCCGCTCAGTCAGGAAAACCCATCCTGCTCGAGAAACCGATGGCCACCAGCCTGGCGGATGCCTACCAGATTCTAAAGATCGGCCAGGAGTACCCTGCCCTGCTGCAGGTCGGCCTGCAGTACCGCTACAAGGCGATCTACCAGGAGGCGATTGCATCGGCAAAAGTGCAGTCCGCCCTGGGCAGCATAAAAACCATTTCCATCCAGGAGCACCGGCCGCCCTTTCTCGACAAGGTGGGCCAGTGGAATAAGTTCAGCGAATACTCCGGCGGCACTTTGGTGGAGAAATGCTGCCACTACTTTGACCTGTTCAACTACTTTGCCGCAGCGAAACCGGTGGAGGTGTATGCCGTCGGCGGTATGGATGTGAATTTCAAGGATTTTTCCTATGAAGGCCGCAACAGCGACATTCTGGACAACGCCTTCGTGACGGTGAAGTATGACAACGGGGTGAGGGCCATGTTCAGCTTGTGCATGTTCGCCCCCCTCTTCTACGAGGAAATAGTTATGTGCGGGGACGAAGGCCGGCTGCACGCCTGCGAACAAGAAGACTTCATCACCGGACAGTCGCTGAAAACCAGGTTCCAGTTCAACAGCGCAGGAGCACGTCCCTCAAAAACCGCCGAGCCCCACTATCCGGAGGTGATCGAGCAGAGCGGTCACAACGGGGCCACCTTTTATGAGCATGTGAATTTCATAGAAAACCTGCTGGGGAATCCGGTAGATACCTCGACCGCAGACGTGCTGGACGGGTTCTGGTCGGTGGTGGTCGGCGCGATGGTCGTGGTGGTGGTGGGCGGCGGGTCGTCGTTGACGATCTCGCAGGTGACCTCGCCGAACGGCTCGACCGTGGCGACGGCGTCGTCGCCGGCGATCGCCTCTCGTTCTTGGATCAAGAGTTCGGGCTGGTTCGTGGTGATCGGACCTGGGCCGTCGGGTTCGCCCGTGACGGAGCAGGTGACCGCTGCCGTGTAGCCGTTGGTGTCGGCTTCGCCGATGCGGTACTCGCCGATGGGCAGGATCCAGGTGCCGCAGTCGCCTTGGGCGTTGCAGTCGCCCGAGTCGACGAGAACGCCACCGGGTTCGGTGTAGACCTCGGCGGTGAAGTCGGCCGGGCCGAGGGTGCCGCCATCGTCGTTGGTGACCGACTTCGTCACGACCAGATCACCCTCGTAGTACTGGTTGGTGATCTGACAGTACGCCGCCGGGTCAGCCTCACCTTGGTCGGCGAGCGTGAACTGG
>CAZAMY010000392.1:0-3262 GCA_964485995.1 uncultured Sediminispirochaeta sp. | reverse complement strand
ATTTCGAAAGCGAGTTCATCGATCTGTGGGAGCGGGTCCGCTCATACACGATGATCAGCATGGAGCGGGCGTATGCCCTGTACTCGGCAGTGCACTATGTGGTGCAAGCAGGTATACCGGGAGATTTTGTCGAATGCGGGGTTTGGAAAGGCGGGGCAGCCATGCTGATGGCTTTGACACTGCTCGAACTCGATGCAGCCGATCGTCGCCTGTACTTATTTGACACATTCCAAGGAATGACTCCTCCTACTGATAGTGACAAGGTTGCGTACACCGGTCAGCCGGTCAAAGAAAAGTGGGAGGAGGATCAGCGAGGCGAGAAAAACAACTTCGGATGGTGGGCTGTCCCCCGTCAGGAGGTTGCCGCTAATATTCATACCACCGGATATCCGGACAGCCGGGTGTGTACCGTTGAAGGGGATGTGCTGCAGTCAATACCACACGCGAGTCCCGACAAAATTGCACTATTACGGCTCGACACCGATTGGTATGAATCCACCCTACACGAGCTGCAGCATCTCTATCCGTGTGTGGAAACCGGCGGAGTGCTTCTGCTGGATGATTACGGACACTTTACCGGTGCACGTAAGGCAGTTGATGAGTATTTTGCCGACAGCCCTGTGTTTCTGCATCGGGATGACTACACAGGTCGCTCTCTCGTGAAACCCTGAACTAGTAAGGCCTCAGGATTTTCTTCTATCATCCTTTATCGGCCGTATGTAGCTGCGCGGGCCAATATCTTTTCCACCGACTAAACTGATGATCACCTGTTCGATTACCGACCTGTAGTGCGGATACCGCACACGTAGATGCTTCACATAGCCGAGTTCCTGCTGAACCCGGTCACGTTTCATTTTTCCTAGACGTCCCAGTAGAATAGTGCGTTCCACATTCTCCATATACAGCATACAAATAGCCAAATTACGGTCGGTTATTCTCATCAGTCGGTTTTGTGCATCCGCCGGGGGCAAAGCTTTTAATATTTTAATCAGTCTTTTGTCTGGAGATTCATTCATTACTTAACGAATATAATAAAATCCGACGCCGCCTGTATAGTAGTCTATGAAGTTGTTCCCGGCTACCGCTCCGGCTGAGAAATTTATATGCATGGAGGTACCTGAAATCAGTCGGCCGATTTCGACTGCATACCAGAGCTGCTCAAAATCGGTAGTTGTCTTCGAACTAAAGGTGTAAGCCCATCCGCCCCTCTGTGCAAAAATACCGCCATGCAGCCACCCTCTCCAGTTGCGTTCATTCTCCATTTGAAACAACCAGTGAACTGTCGGGCTGAAACTGATTCCCAGCAGATATTCCGGTTCCGGGGCAAATCGCAGTTCGACAATCGGGCCAACCCCGATTGCCGATTCAAAGCCCGGTTGATATTCTCCATAGTCGGAATCAGTGTTTGAATAATATGTTCCGAGCACTTGAAGTGCTCCAGCCCATCCGAGTACAGTTCCGCCGGATGCAATCTCTTTTTTTAACTGAGCGGTACCCGCCCAGGCAGAATACTCTTCCCGCTGAATGAAGAAGCTCGCTGACCCCTGCAGCTCGAAGGCATACGGTAAGCCTGCTGCCAGACTGAGCTGGGCGGGAAACTGCTCAGGAGCCTGTGTAGCTGATGAGCCGTCCGGTCCGCCACCACTGAAGCCGAGACCGCCCTGCAGCACTCCTCTGGGCAGGCTTTGAGAACGGGGTACACCCACCGGCACTCCCGACGCAGGGGTCCCGGTGCTGAAGATGGTGACAGTCCTCTCATTCACCACCTCAACCTGCTTTTCCAGCAGTACAGTCTCACGCTCCTCTTTACCTCTGGCGCTGATTCTTACCGTGTAGTTGCCTGCGCCAAGCTGAAAAGCGGTACTGAACTCAGGCTCTGTGTTCAAGATTATCTGTTTCGAATCCACGAGCACGTCCGAGGAATCCTGTATTTCGACATCAACTGTACCCGGGGCACTGACTGTGCCGCTCACCTGGAGTCGTGGCTTGGTGAGTGGGGCGACATGACGCAGACGTTTCGGCTGGATCGAGACTGTTTCCAGGGCAAAGGGCGCCGGTTCGAGGTTGAACTGGGGCCGAATAATTTTGTTGCGTTTTACTTCTATAGTGCTGCTGAGCGGCTTGTAGCCGAAACGCTTGACCTGCAGGCTGTAGGTACCCACCGGCAGCTCAAAAGGGAACTCTTCCACCGGCACACCCCGCACAAAAACTTCGGCATCCTGCGGATAAATACGCGGGACTACTTGTCCGGTTAATGGCTCCAGTTCAATCCGCACAACAGCAAGGGTATCGTTCTGAATGTCCACATACAAAGTAGTAGGGTGATAGCCCGCTTTTTGCACACCCAGGTTATAGGAACCGTCCGAAAGGGCATAGCGCAGTGGACTTTTGCCCGCCAGCTGCCCGTTGATCACCACTTCAGCCCCAGTCGGTTTGGTACTAAAGATTACCTCGCCCGGCTTCGGTTCGAGGGCGAGCGGAGGAAGTGTATCGCGCCTTGTGTACATTTTCACCCGGCCGCTCTGATCTTGTGTTACTTCCGCTTCCTCTCCGGTATCAGTGTTCGAAACCGGCTGCACTGCAGGCTGTGTTACACAGCCCGAAGTACTCAAAAGCAAGAGAACGAATGCTATAGCTGCTACCGCAATCGAATAAGCCTTCATATTACTTAACTGTTCTATGTGCCTTTAGGAGCCCGGTTGTGGCGGCCAAACTACTTCGAATGTCTCACAAAGAACCGGCATGTCCTCTGAAAATTTGAGTCCAAATTCGGACAACTCCTGCGAAAATACCTCCTGATGTACTTTTCTCCAGTATTCAAGGGTTTTATCACCTTCGCCTTCAGCGGCCGCAAAGGTTTCAGTCACTTCGTTGAAAGGCACAGTTTCTAACACCACGGTTTTAATTATGCATATAGCTTTTCCGTTCCAATCGGTTATTATACTCACATCACCTACCTCAGGCATCGGTTCCTCCTCTGCCTCAAGACTCCATATAGATGTTGCTGTACCCCGCTTCTCTCCTTTCAGCACCAACTCAGCCAACTCATCAGCAGCAGGCTGAGTGCTGCAGAAATGCCAGGCTGTATATGTTTTCGAGCTAGATTCCGGTGTCTCTCCGATTGATTTTAGATACTCTTTCCACATGTTTTTGACTGATGGATGGGTTGTACTCACTCTATATCTCCTTTTCCTGTAAGGATACCATATTTAATGGCTAAAATCCTGTTTTTTTTGAAGCAAACAAGCACCGTCAAGCCTCT
>CAZAMY010000391.1:0-3264 GCA_964485995.1 uncultured Sediminispirochaeta sp. | reverse complement strand
TGCAGCGGGAGAATGGGGCGGCTCCCGTCAAGATCTCACCCGATGGTGAGTATGTATCACAGATCCAGTATCAGACCCTGCTGAACGCTGAGGGCCGGCGCCTGACCCGCAGTTACTGGGAAGATCGCTATGACGGCATGATGACCGAGCACTTTGTCTGCAGCCGGACCCACCGGCATTTCGGCCTGTTAGAGCGTTACAATCCGGATGCCCGCAGCTATGAAAAGGTCGAGGATGCGGAGATTGTTTCGGAGAGCAGCGGCGGCGAGTTTCACCGGGACTGGGATTGGCAGCCGAAGGGCATTTCAAATAACGAACAGTACCTGGTGATGTGCGCCGATCCCGGCGACGAGTTCGAGTATGACTACTATTTCATGTTGTATGACCGTTTGAACGACCGGGCGCTCTGGGAACGCGGACTCTACCAGGGCGAGTTCGACGAGCCGGGGCCGGTGGCGATTGCCGATGACGGGACGGCAGCTATCGTGCAGGAGGGAAACCTGTATATGCTGGAGCCGAACGGGGAGCTGCGCTTTGAACGGGTCTGGCGGAACACGGGGCACTATTGGAGCGCGATGGATATGGATGCCGGCGGAAGATATGTGCTCGGACGGAGAGTTCCCGACAACGGGGTGTGGCTCTACTCCGGCCGGGGCGAGCTGCTGTGGGAGAAAGATTCCCGGGCCCACGACCGGGGCGGGTATGTGGCCGTCTCGGCCAACGGTGAGTATGTCGCCTACGCCGACCGGCAGGGGCCGCACATCTGCGACCCGCAGGGCATTGTGCTGTTCGAGCTGCAGAATGAGGACCTGCCCTCTCTGCCCAACGGCATCGATGTGGCCGACAACGGGGCCTTCGTCTACTCCCTGGGCAACCGGATGTACTACCGGCGCCTGGAGTAGGCCTCTGGAGTAGGCTCGTTGAGTAGGCCTGGAGTAGGCCTCTGGTGTAGGCCGGCGGGCCTCTGGAGTAGGCCGGCGAGGAGCGGGCCGCGAGCAGTCCACCTCGAATCCGCCCTTTAAAACGCAAAAGCCCCCGTTTCCGGGGGCTGTATGATGTAAAGCTTAAGTTGTACCTCTATTATATTAATATAATTTATTTTAATCAATAGGTTTTATAAATTAATTAGATTAATTTTGCTCTTTGTGGGTCCATAGTGAGGCAGCCGGCGGTCAGCTCTCGAAGAGCGCTCACATGCCGCCCCTCGTCGCCCCTCGCCGCTCATCTCCAGCAGCCCCTCACCTATAGTCGCCCGCTTCCCCTGTCGGCAACCGCGGCCCGCAGCCGCTTTTCCGCCAGCCGAAAATACTTTTTATCCCTGCGGCTGATGCCGTTCTCACGATACAAGACCACAATTATCCGCTTTACGAAGTATTCGCTATGCCCGCGGAAATCGGCCCCGGTAGACTGCAGCTGTCGTTTCCACTCAAGCCAGCCGATCTCTTCGGGCCGGGGTATACCAGCCTTCTCACACACCTTGATCAAAGCCCGAACGCTGCGCGGAAGAAAAGCTTTTTCGCGGCGGCTGCTCCGCTGCCCGCGGACAAAACTCACAGCCGCGAATAAGAATATCAGAGCTCCCAGACCGGCCGCGCCGAGGAATATCCTATTCGCTGCTTTAGGCGCAGCTTTCCCGGGTCCTCCGCCGCGCAGGGCATTCAACTGCCGGGCCGTAAGGCCATCGAGAGCACGACCATCGAACCCTCCGCCGTGTCCGCTTTCTGCAGGAGCACCGGCAGCCGCCGCTGCGATGGCCGGGGTTGCTTCAACCGTGCTCCAGCCCCTGCCTTCAAGCCAGACCTCCGACCAGGCGTGGCTCTGTAAACCGCTCACCCTGGCCGTCCCGCTCTGCCAGGGCAGGCGCACCAGGTATCCGGTTACATAGCGGGCCGGTATTCCGTTCAAACGGCAGAGGATGGTGAATGCAGTTGCAAAATGCACGCAGTACCCGCGCTCCAATTCGAATAAGAAGTGCGCCATGAAATGCTGATTTTTCGGAGGCTTAGGAACATCGAGGGAATATGCAAAATTCGAGCGCAAGTATGCCCGGACCGCTTCGATTGTTGCAGTCTCACTTCCCCTCTCGAGGATCGCGGCCAACCGGCGGATCTCCTCGGGGGTGTTATCGAAGATCTGCAGGTATACGTTCTCTGCCGACGAGGGCAGCTCCGGTGACTGTGCTGTGACATCGGCACGGCGAATAGAAAACCGCGTACCCCGCAGAAGAGGAGGGTCGACTACCACCCCGACATCCAGACTCCCCTCCGCTACTCGGGGAACCTCAGCGAAAAGCAGCTCGCCGGTATCCAGCGTATGCGGCAGCGAGCTGTAAAAATCGGCGGCAATCTCGATTTCCACCTCAAACGCCTCCGCGGACTGCGCAGCGCCCCGCTCGAGAGAAGCGTGCCCGCCGGCTTCACCTTGCCCGGGCGAGGGCCCATTGGAGGGTCTGGGCGTGAGATGCTCCCGGTACCAGCTGCGCCACATGAATGTGTCGTAGGTCAGGGTGCGCAAATAGAGCGTTTCGCCGGGCTTTCCCCGCACCTGAAAGATCGGGACATCGCTAAGGACCGGCCGGCCGCCCAAGCCGGCCGCAGCCGACGGGTCCTCGTATCCCGGTAAATCCGTGACCAGCGGGAAGGCGGGGAAAACCCGCACTAGCAACGGCTCCAGGTCGATGTCCACGAAGGAATCCGGCAGCAGTCTATTCCCGGGCACCTCCAGCGACGCAAACGGCAGGGCTGCAACTGCTGCCGTACATAAGACCGCAATAAAAGTCAGGAAGTAACGTACACTCAACCTCCGCCGAAAGCCTTTATTCAGTAAAAACAGAGCACACACCAGCAATGCAAAGGACAGCAGCATCAGCGGGACCGATCCGGAAATGGTGGCAGTAATCAGGACCGGCGGGAACAGTACCGCACAGCCGGCCAACAGATATCTGCGCCGCAGCCACAGATGGATTGCTACCAGGGAAAAGAACACAAGCTTGAGGAACATGAAATATGAGAGACTGCCGCCGGGAACCGTACGACTGAAGGCTTCAAACCAGATGACATACGCGGCCCCCTGCGTGACATTCAGCACCACCAGGATCACCAGCCCCACCGCAGCGACCGGCAGCAGCGCGGCCGCCCGCAGCAAATTCATCTGCCACCTCTGGCTCCGCTGGCTCCCCAGGCTCCGCCCCGGGGCAAACCCGCCGTACCGCCCAAGAAGTATACATATGAGGGTGACAACAAACCCCGCCGGATATATCCAATA
>CAZAMY010000390.1:0-3270 GCA_964485995.1 uncultured Sediminispirochaeta sp. | reverse complement strand
TTTCTGGATCGAAGGTCTCGTCCAGATACTGCAGCACCTCTTCCACACCGATCTGGGCGCTGTTGCCGACAGAAAAAACCTGCGAAAAGGTCAGTCCCTTCGGAATGCCGGCTTCCATGATGAAAACCGCGGTCGCCCCTGAACCGGAGATGAAGTCGCAGCCCTGTGGATCGAGCTTAGGTATCGGGGTGGTAAACACCCCGTTGTAGGTCGGCGTCAAGACACCGATACAGTTCGGACCGATCAGGCTTCCGCCGTTCTCTTCGATTATTTTTACTACTTCATGTTCGATCTCGCCACCGGCCTCGCTCTCCTCGCTGAATCCGGCCGAGAGAATGATAAAGGCTTTAGTGCCCTTTTCTTCGGCCAGAATGCGGACCGTTTCGGTGCAGAGTTTGGCCGGGATTGCCAGAACGGCCAGCTCTACCTTCGGCAGCTCGCTGACCGCAGCATAGGCTTTCAGCCCCTGGACTTCCGCCTCTTTCGGATTTACTGGATAAATCGGTCCTTCGAATTTCCCGGTAATCAGGTTTTCGACGACTTTGCCGCCCGGTTTCTGGCTGTTATTCGAGGCGCCTACAACCGCAATCGAGGCCGGTCTAATGAGTTCTTGTACAACCATTGGTATACCTCCGGTCAGTGTTTAAGATGAACGGTTCTCTTCGGCGAATTTACGGCCGGCCTCCAGGGTGGCGATATTCAAATCGACCACCTCCTGGCCCTTTCGTCCGAAAATGTATCGGATTCCCGCTTTCAGCTGCTCGAAGTCGATATCCATAAATAGGGAAGCCGCTCCGGCCATCACCATATTCATGCCGCGGCTGTTCTTCAGCTCCTTGGCCATGCCGTCGGCATCGATCGCTACGTGCTGCGGGACCTTGTTCACCTCTTTCAGAATTTTCTCGAGCTCCGGATAGTTTGGAATGTTTTTATAAGGAGTTGTGTTGGTTACCAGCCAGCCCTCGGTTGACAGATAGGGCAGATAGCGCAGGCTCTCCATCGGTTCCACCGAAAGAATGATGTCTGCGGCTCCCTTGGGGATTAAATCGCTGTAAATAGTCTTATCCGAGATGCGCAGGTGGGACTGCACGTCGCCGCCGCGCTGGCTCATACCATGCACCTCGGCCTGCTTCAGGCTCAGACCTGACTGTACAGCTGCATATCCGAGGACGGTTGCGATGGAGAGGATGCCCTGACCCCCGACGCCGGCCAGAATTATGTCCAGTTTCATTACTTGCCTCCCTGTTCTTCTGCTTTTTTCAGCTTGGCGCGACGGAGTTGGGTCTGTACGCATTCGCGCTTCGGGATTATAACCGACACACCCTCGTAGGCCAGTTCATCTTTGATGATCTGAACGAACTCATCGTGGGTGTTTCGCTTCGGAATGATGCTGCGAATGTGATCGGGATGTACTCCCAGCCCTTCGCAGATCTTGTGCAGCCGGCCGGTAGCATGACTGTTCTGTCCGCCGGTCATTGCAGTAGTAGAGTTGTCCAGGATGAACACAATGATATTGGTGTTTTCGATTACCGCATCCAGCAGACCGGTCATGCCGCTGTGGGTGAAGGTCGAATCTCCGATAACCGCCGCACTGGGGTAGAGGCCCGCATCGGCAGCCCCTTTGGCCATGGTAATCGAGGCGCCCATATCCACACAGCTGTTGATCGATTCATAGGGCGGCAGAGCACCGAGGGTATAACAGCCGATGTCGGAGAACACATGACCATCGCCGTACACCGATTTGATGGCTTCATTAATTGCGTTGTAAGAGTCGATGTGGCTGCAGCCCGGGCAGAGGGCCGGGGGACGGGCAGCGATTACATCCGGGGCCGGGGAGGCCGGATGGGCTGTCAGTCCCAGAGCCTGTCGTACAAGGCTCGGGTTCAGTTCGCCGTCCCGGGGCAGCTCTCCGGTCATGCGCCCTTTGACTTTGGCCGGTCCGCGGTCCAGCAGTCCGCGCAGCTTCTCTTCGACCACCGGCATGCCCTCTTCGACTACCAGAATCTCGTCGCATTCGGCAACCATCCGCTCAATATGCTTTCGAGGAATAGGATATTGCGAGAGCTTGAGCAGCGGATAGGGGCACTGCTGGTCCTGAAAGTTCTCCATAACGTAGTTAAAGGCGATACCTGTGGCGATAATCCCCATTTTTTTGTCGCTGCCTTCATAGTAGTGGTTGTACGGAGAGTTATTGGCTGCCTCTTCCAGTGAGGGCTGCTTTTCGAGCAGCAGTTTATAGCGTCCCCGGGCGATCGCCGGCAGGAGTACGAACTGACGCTTGTCTTCCGGCATGGTCAGCTGGTTCTCTTTGAGCGGAGCCCCGCGGGTTACGCCCGAACGGCTGTGGGCGATACGGGTAGTTAAACGCAGTACTACCGGGGTTTGAAATTTCTCCGAAATTTCAAAAGCGGTAAAACACATCTGGTAGGCTTCCTGTTGATTACTCGGCTCGAGTACCGGCACCATCGCAAAATCGGCCAGTACACGGCTGTCCTGTTCGTCCTGCGAGCTGTGCATGCTCGGATCGTCGGCAACCGTCACTATGATGCCTCCATTGGCACCGGTGATTCCGGAGTTGATAAACGGGTCGGCAGCTACGTTTAAGCCGACATGTTTCATCATCGTCATGGTTCGCTTTCCGGCGTAGCTCATACCTAATGCGGCTTCGACCGCAGTTTTTTCATTTGCAGACCAGGTGCGATGAATATTTTTCTCGGAGGCTTGCGTGGAGTGCTGTACGTATTCCATAATTTCAGTAGAAGGGGTTCCGGGATAGGCATAAAACCCGGAAGCCCCAGCATCCAAAGCCCCCTGGGCGACAGCTTCATCGCCTAATAGCAAGAGAGTATTATTTTCCAAAGTATCCTCCTTGGATTTGGTGGGGTTCTATACCCTATTATAGCATTACTTTTTGAATATGTGAAAATAAAATTTGATATAATGAACAAGACGCCCCTATTTGCCCGTCTTTGAGCGTTCCGACCGGCATATTGACCTGCTTCGGTTTACCCCTTAATGTAGATGAGGAGGTAAACGATGGCGCGAGCACTCGTGAGTGTATATGATAAGAGTGATCTGGATAGCTTTGCCCGGTTTTTGGCTGAGCAGGAACTGGAGATTGTCTCCTCCGGAGGGACTGCCCGCTTTTTGCGTGAAACGGGCATTAAAGTGACCCCGGTAGGCGCTATCACCGGTTTTCCGGAGGTGCTGGATGGACGGGTGAAGACCCTGCACCCGGTAGTGCATGCCGGCATCCTGGCCCGCCGCAGT
>CAZAMY010000389.1:0-3273 GCA_964485995.1 uncultured Sediminispirochaeta sp. | reverse complement strand
GAAGGAGGCGGCGGGGTTATTGTGCGTACATCATCATAGAGATTGCGCGAGTCATCGAACGCAGGTTGTGTTTCGATCTATAGAAACAAGTCATACCGAAACAGTAAGGAATAATTTCTATCTGTGCAAGCCCCTGAAGGGAAAAAATAGTGAAAATCGACCCCCGGTTACTGCGATGAGTCCGGAAAGCGTTCGGACAGCAGATCGCGAATCGTCTGGTAGCGGGCACGGTTCACCCCCATATCGCTGCGGCCGACCCGGGCAGCCGATCTGATATGCACAAGCTTTGAACCATCGGGGATGAACAGCTCGAGGTCGTCCTTGAAGCCGAAGGTTTTCGACGCGAAGACGGCATGTAGATAGTTCTCATTGCGGCTTTGCACCTCGGCCCGCGGCTGCTCTGAAATCCAGTCTTCAAGGAAGGTGAGCAGCTCCTCAGGCTGGCCGCTGAAGGGAACCGGTTCGGCATAGTGGGTTTCATCCTGCGGGTCGGCTTGTGTGGAGACACAGTTGGGAGTTTCGGGACAAGGGACCAACTGCCCATCCTGTACGCCTATGTTCACTTCGGCAGTGGCCGGTTGGTTCTTACTTAACCAGTAAAGACTTATAATTACAAACAGGGCGCCGACTACCAGCAGCCCGGCAAGGGTAATTAATATCCACTTAATAGCTGCCATTATCGAACCTCCATAATTATGAGATAGAAGAGCTGATTCCACCGGTTTCTTTCGTATTCAAGAAATCCAGATGGGCGCTTAATCTGAAAAATTATCAAACACAGACTCGACAATTTCCAGACCGCCGCGGCGGCCGGTGTCACGGTAGGTCCGGCCGTCGGAGCTGCGGTATTCGAGGCGAATCTCGGCGTCGACGCTCTCCTTGATGAAGCTGTCCATGCGTCCGCGCACCGGCGATTTCAGGGCTCCCCGGCGGGTAGATTCGGCGCGGATCACCAGGTCTTCACGGTCCGCGGGGGATTCGCGGGTGATGTTAAGTTCAACGCCTTCGAGTTCGGGACGGCCCTCTGAATCGCGGCGGCTCAGGTTTTCGATGGACACAATCTTTGAACCGTTGTAGGTGGCAAAGAATCGGGTAGTAGGTCCTGCCTTAAGGAATCCGAGAAAACCCATGAAGAAACTGCCCATCCAGGGAATTTTGGCGATCGAGAGCATAAACGAGGTGTCGGGCTCGGAGAAGTGGTTGCTCTGCATCCAGATCCAGGATTCGGGAAACGAAGTGCCCCAATCCTTTTCGATATAGCCTTTGCCGCCGGTGAAGTCCACCGGCTTGCCGTCTATCTGTAGCTGGCCTTCAAGCCGGTGGCTCATCGAGACCAGTCCGTGTTTACACTCCATCCGGGGAATAAAGCTGTACCAGCCCATGATTCCGGGGTTCAGCAGTCCTCTGGGGTAGGGGGAGATGTGTGCAAAATCGACTCTTCCTTGCAGCCGGAGTTCGTCTGTGTCGATGTTCAGAGCAATATAGGAGTCGGTAAAGGTAGAATTGCCGACGCGAACTTCAAGTGCTTTTTCAGCGGCCTCAAACTGCTCCAGCGGGTAGCGTATGAAGTGGGTTCTGCCGCTCATCCCGTCGATTACCTGTATAAAGGCATAACGCTCTGACTCCGCCTCTCCCAGCGCGATACCGGGAATGAAGGCGTACACATGCTGCAAATCGGCGGAGACCTGCTTGAAATACCAGCCTTCGAAATAGCCGGTGCGGGCAAGATCGCCTTGAAAAAGGGGCGGATTGAAGAGTTTTCGCAGTGCTTTCATGAATTGAAGTATAAAAAAGGGCCCGGCATTACGCCAGGCCCGTAGAACGAATTGTTAATAATCCTCAAGTGGAGTGATTTTGCCGACGGAGTTGATGAGTTCAGCCTCCTCCGGCGTGAAGTGTTTCTTCTGGTATCTGTTCCCCAAGAACTTAATGATAAAGAACATTGCAACTATACCGCCTGCCAGCAGAATCCATACGCTCGGGATGAAGGATGACAGCAGATACAGAACAGCAGAAATACCGGCCGGTACCAGTGCATACGGTATCTGGGTTTTTACGTGGGCGATGTGGTCGGAGCCGGCGAAGATAGAAGACATAACCGTGGTGTCGGAGATGGGGCTGCAGTGGTCGCCGAAAATAGCACCGGCGAAAACAGCGCCAATGATGATGTAAATCAGTTCGAGGCCGCCGATTTCGTAGGCCAAAGGCACGGCGATCGGTGTCAGGATTGCCATGGTTCCCCAGGAAGTTCCGGTAGAGAATGAGATGAACATGCCGATGGCGAACACCAGGAAGGGCAGCATGCCGGCTGACATCCAGCCTCTGGTGGCATCTACGACATAGTCGGCGGTGCCGAGCTCGCCGCTGACGGTTCCGATTGACCAGGCCAGTACCATGATTACCAGGGCCGGCAGCATGGTCTGGATTCCGGAGAGAATGGTCTCTTCAATCTGTTGGAAACTGAATTTCTGAATAATCGCCAACACTAAGCCTACCAAAGACATGGCAAAGGCGGCCCAGGTCAGCGCCACATCTACTGAAGTGTCGGCCAGGGCATCCATGATCGATTTGCCTTCCGGCCCGCCGCCGGTGTACCAGAGTGCCCACACGCCTACGCCGATCAGGGTAACCAGCGGGAGGATAAAGTAAAGTACATTGGCCCGTTCGGGATTGACCGGCTCGCCGAGGTCGCTTTCGACTGATGACAGCGGAGTATCTCCTTCGCGAATGAGTTTGCCCTCTTTGAGGGCCCGCAGTTCGGCTTTCGCCATCGGTCCAAAATCCTTTCCGAAGATAATCATCGGAACGGCAATCAGGGACAGCAGACAGTAAAAGTTCCACGGCATCGAGTGCAGGAAGGCGAAGTAGGGCTGAGTTCCCACTATGCCGATGGTGGCAAAGGCAGCTGCCAGCAGGGAAACCTGATACCCGATCCAGTCGGAAACCGGCCCGAAGGTTGCCATTGGAGCGGCGGTTGCATCCATCACATAGGAGAGTTTTTCTCTGGATACGCGGTAGCGGGCGTTGATGTCTTTAGATGCATTACCGGTAATTACCGAGTTCGCGTAGTCATTGAAGAAGATGATGATACCGAGCACCCAAGTGAACAACTGTGAGCGCCGCCGGTTGTTGATCTGCTTCTCCAGTGCACGAGTCAGGGCAACCGAACCGCCTACTTTGTACATGAAGGCGGCTCCCACTCCAAGCAGTGACGTCAAGACCAAAAAGCGGGCGTTCCACGAATCGGTCATAACGTCCTTCATCCAGGTGAAG
>CAZAMY010000388.1:0-3274 GCA_964485995.1 uncultured Sediminispirochaeta sp. | reverse complement strand
GGCGTACTGCGCATTCTGCGGACGCATGCCCCCGAAATTCAAAATTTCGAGCTTGAACTAATGTAGCATTTTTAATACCATGAACCGATTTTAGATAATTTGATGAAATCATAAAATTTTTATGCAGAAGTATCTGTTTTCCAAAAGATAACTGGAGGGATGTGTGAGCGGATTTCAAAACTCGAAAAATTTGGTACTGCGGTATTTTGATGAGATGGAAGAATCTGCTCCGGAGGCGGTCGGGCAGGTAGTGAAGCGCTATGCCAGCGAAGAGTACTTGTGGCGCGGTGTCTATCCTTTCAGAGAGGTGCATGATGTTGATTCTGCGGTGGAGACTTTCTGGCAGCCGCTCATGCAGTCGGTTAAACATATGCAAAGGCGTCAGGATATTTTTATCGCCGGGACCAACGAAATCGGCGGCGGCGAGTGGGTCATGAGCATGGGCCATTTTATGGGGCTCTTTGATCGGGAGTGGCTCGGTATCCGGCCCACCGGAAAAATGATCAATCTACGCTATGCCGAGTTTAACCGTGTCGAGAATGGCCGGATTGCCGAGACCGGTCTGTTTGTCGATTTAATCGGATTTATGCAGCAGGCCGGGGTGAATCCCCTGCCCCCCTCTACCGGCACCTATTTTGTCTATCCGGGCCCCCGTTACCATGACGGGTTGCTGTTCCACGATGCCCCGCCGGCGGAGGGCGAGAAAACGCTTTCTGTGGTCAACCGGATGATTGATGATCTTTCCGATCTCAATAACAGCGGCTCGATGAGCTGCACGCCGGAACTGCTTGAACGAAGCTGGTCCAAAGACATGATATGGTACGGGCCGGCCGGTATTGGTGCGAGCTACACTATTCCCCGTTACCAGCAGCAGCACCAGCTGCCATTCAGAAGCAATCTGGATGGAAAGAAGTTTGTCGGGCACGTCTGCCGATTTGCCGAGGGTAAGTTTGCCTGCTTTTTCGGCTGGCCGAATCTGTCGAACCGCCCGCTGGGAGGATTCCTGGGGCTTCCGGGCGGAAACGTGACCGCCGAAATGCAGGTGGTGGATGTATACCGCCGCGAAGGCGACAAACTGGCAGAGAATTGGGTTTTAATCGACATTCCCTACTGGCTGAAACAGCAGGGGCTGGACATCTTCGAGCGGACCAGTCGCATCACAAACCCGAAATTATAGTTAGTGATAAGTATTAATAAAATAGTGGATAAACTGTTTGATATTTCTAAAATCCTCAGTATTTACCTCGTATTCTTGTTGTAGTTTTGCATATATATGCTTTACCAACACCAGACCGTACTGAGAGAGTTCATCGAAACAGAGGTTTTGTTTTCCATAGAGCTGCGTAATAATTCTGTAGGTGATAGCCCTTACAAAATTCTCTGATACAAAAGTCCGCAGCTCGCCGTAGTCGGTGAGTATCCACTCTTTGCTCCGCTGCTCCTCAAAGACCTCTGCCACATAAGTAGAATCGAGGGTGTCGACCGATTCTACGGCCGGATTCACAAAGGAATGCAGATATTCATGAATATTCAGTCCTTGAGTCTGCGCACCTATACTTTCAAACAGATACAGCTTGTTCTTCTGCGCTGCGCCATATCCCATAAAATGTGATTCAAAGGGTATTGGTACAATTACAATATTCATTGTACTTTGAGCGGGCTTAGGAACCCGTAAATACGTGTGAACATAGTCGATGTCATGATAAATATTCTTTTCATCATACGCATCTATATAATTCAGCAGCAACGATTTATATTTTTCAAAATAGAGTTGTTCAATACCGCATTTCTCATAGAAATCGGCCAGTAACAGGTCGAAATTCTCTAGAGCGTCGATTGCTTTCTTATACGTGGCATCGGTAACGGTATCCCGGCATACCTCAAATGTGGGAGGGAGACTGCAGTAAGAGGTATAATATATGTACGACCAGATGTGGGTTTTATGTGCTGTGTAATATGCTTGCCATCGAAGCAGCGTCTGCTCATCAAGTCCAGACGCTGCGTGCTGTACATCGTACATCAGCTCGAGGCGCGGCGTTGACACATCTTCAGCTGAAAGTTGATGATATTCGAAGATACCGTTGAACAAGGCATATAAGGTAAAAAAGCGAATGTCGGGCACGATGTAAATGTTATTGAATATTTTACTATCTGTATGATATTTTCTATCAATCACATGTAGCAATAGATAGCGCCCTTCCGTTTATACGTCTAATGTATGATTATACTCCTGTTCATGCAATTACGCCAGGTATTTTTAGTGTTACTACTGCGCACCCCATAGCAGCCTGAAGCCGATGGTGGGTGCATAGGAGAGAAAGACATCTCCGATATCGCCGTGCCCTACGCTCGCAATCGCCTGATACCCCACGTAGAGAGTCGGGTGAAAAAACAGCATCGGCAGGCTGGCCTCTAAGGTAGCCTCGCCCATCACTGCAAAAACGCCTTCGCTCAGATTAGGGTCTGCGGAGCTGGGGTCGCTCATCCCGCCGACTCCGGCGTATATTAAGCCCAGCAAGTTGATGGGCCGGTCGATAAAGCGGTACCCGGAGATCAATCCGCCAAAGCCACCGGAGAGTCCGTCTTCACCATCGCTGTTTTCTGAAAAGCCGACCCCGAAGCCGCCGGCCACATGTCCGTCGCTGTCGATTCCGTAGCCCATTCCGCCGACGTAGTCGAGCTGGTGATCGGTGGCGCCGAAATACGGATCGCTCTCATCCTCCCATGGATACGCCATCCGTTGGCTCCCCCAGAACGCACCGCCGACTCCTCCGCCTCCGTCCGCCGCAAGTAGAGCGGGAACCGTCAATGAGATTATCGCCAGCAGCACTACACTGAATGTAATTCTTGTTCCAAAATGCTTCATTTCATTCCTCCTACTACTGTAACACCGCAAAGGCTGTATTCTGTTACCATTTATACAAAGAAAAATCCCCAATAGGCGAAACATCCAATCAGCAACACCTGTGCAGCGACGAACAGCGTTGTATAGATTCGTCCAGCTGGTTTCAGGACTGCTTTTCGCCACATCTGTACAAGAGCAGCTGCCATGTCATTTCGCACGGCGGCATTAAGCGTCTAGAAGTATTTCGGATCGGTGCACATACCGAGTAAGCAGCTGCCAAGGCTACAGAGGACCATCAGTTCTCCAATTCATCTATCAGTTTGTTATATTCACCCCATGGACAACCCCAAGTAGTTGTTATGTTCTATCATTTGATTATTTTATTATCTTATATTCCTTCTCATGAGAATATCTTCAATATTTCTTCTC
>CAZAMY010000387.1:0-3277 GCA_964485995.1 uncultured Sediminispirochaeta sp. | reverse complement strand
CGCACCATAACAGCCGCAACCCTCACCCTGCCGGCTGCCCACAGTTTCACGCTTGTACAATCTGTAGTTATATAGTAATATTTATATATGAAAAATCTTAAGAACACTCAAATCGCCATGCTGGTGGCGATGTTTTTGGTGATGTGCGGGCTGCGGTTGTGGTACGGTCTGCCGCTGCTGTTTGCCTTTGCGGTGGTAATGACGCTGAGCAGCGGCCGGAAGAACTACTGTGCCGATTACTGTCCGCTGGGAGCGCTGCAGGACTATTTTCCCGGTGGTTCAAAGAATGCGGAAAAAGGCGGACGGGGCGGCGCTGTGCCGGCCTTTATCGAAGGGGCACGCTGGCCGCTGTTTGCGCTGTTCTGGGGCTACCTGGCGTACAACATATACACATCCATCGGAAACCCGACGGCCCTGTGGGCGGCGGTACTGCTGCTGATGATCCTGAGCATGCTGGGAGCGCTGCTGCTGCAGTCGTTGTATCGGCGGAGAATCTGGTGTTCGAAACTGTGTCCCTTCGGGCGGGTGCTGGACGTGACGATGAAGGGGCGCCGAAAAGTACGCCCGCCGGCCAAAAGAACGGCTTAGGACTGCTCGGCGGTCACTGCGCAGTTTGACACTGCCCCCCCTGCCATCTAAAATACACAGAGAAGATCCTTACTGCGGAGCACACTGGTGAAAAAAACAATATACCCTTCTGCGATCAGTGGAAGTGTGCCGATTCCGGCTTCGAAATCTCACACTATCCGGGCGGTCCTGATTGCCAGTATGGCCGATGGGAAGAGTACGCTCAGAATGCCCCTGGAGTCGAATGATACCATCGCAGCGGTGCGGGCCTGCCGGGCTTTCGGTGTGCACATCGATATGCAAGCCAACCGGTGGATTGTCACGGGTACCGGCGGCCGCCTGAGCCCGCCGGCCACACCGATTGATGTGGGAAACTCCGGTACTACCCTGTATCTGTTGGCCGGCATGGCTGCCCTGGCCGATTTTCCGGTTCAGTTTACCGGAGACCAGCAGATCTGCCGGCGGTCCGCTGGTCCGCTGCTGCAGTCGCTGTCCGATTTGGGAGTGGAGGTGGAGTCCACCGGTGATGGCTGCGCGCCGTTTACCCTTCGCGGCCCGCTGAAGGGCGGTTCGACGTCGATCGAATGCCCGACCAGCCAGTACCTCTCGAGCCTTCTGCTGGCCGCTCCCCTGGGCACCAACGACTCCCACATCCAGGTGCCGCTGCTGTACGAGCGGCCCTACGTTGACATGACTCTGGATTGGCTGGATATGCAGGCGATCAACTACAGCCGCAGTGACTATAGCAGCTTTTCCCTGCCCGGCGGGCAGCACTACCGCAGCTTTGACCGCCGTATTCCCGGGGATTTCTCCTCCGCAACCTTCTTCCTGACCGCCGCCGCCGTTACCGGCGGGCGCCTCGAGCTGAGCGGGCTGGACATGCAGGATACCCAGGGCGACAAAGAGGTGGTGCTTCTACTGGAGCAGATGGGCTGCCGGACCGAGCAAAGCGAGACGGGCATTATTATTGAAGGGCCGCAGGGGGCTGCCGGCGGAGCGGGGTTGACCGGCGGTGTACTCGATTTGAACAACATTCCCGATGCCCTGCCGGCCTTGGCCGTAGCAGCCTGTTACAGCCGGGAGACGATTGAGCTGAGAAACGTACCTCAAGCCCGGCAGAAAGAGACCGACCGCATCGCCGTCATGCATCAGGAGCTGAGCAAGCTCGGCGCCGATATCGAAGAGGTGGAGGACGGGCTGATTATCCGCGGGAAAGGCGGCCTGCAGGGCGGTTCGGTAAGCGGACATGAAGATCACCGGGTTATAATGGCACTCTCGGTAGCCGCCCTGGCAGCCGCGGGGCCGATACGCATCGATGATACAGCGGCAGCGGCAGTTACCTTCCCCGATTTCTACAAACATCTGGAGGCGATCGGCGGACAGGTGCAGATTACCGAAGAGCCGGCCGCCCCGACGGGGGCCCCATAACCGGCCTGCGCCGCGGCTGGACCGCCCGCCCCAACGGGGGCCCCATAGCGTCCAGCCGCGGTCGCGGCGGCGGCCGATTAGTTGTTGCGTTTTGTTGCTAACTACGGCTATAATGTGAAGCACACACTAAACTCTTGCGGAAAAGGTGGGCGGCAGTATGAACAGAGATGCATTGGCCATAGTCTGGGATATCGAAAATGTTACTCCGAGTATCAATTCTACTTTCATGAAAGGATTGCTCGAGTATGCCAATACGAAAGGCAGGGTGTCCCTGGCCTGCGTGTACGGTGACTGGGCCCGGGAGGGGCGCGAATCTACGGCCAGGCAGCTGTTCGAAGACTCCTTCCAGATGATTCACATTCCCCGCTCGCAGCGCAGCCAGAGCGATATAATTCTCGGAAGCCAGGTGCTGAATCTCATCAGCCGGGCCCCGCATATCCGCACACTGCTGCTGGTCAGCGGGTCGGCCCAGCTTATTCCGGTGCTGCAGGAGATTCGCGAACACGATGTGGAAACCACCCTTATCTGCGACTCCAAGAATGCCGACGAAAACCTGTTGAACCTGGCCGACAGTTTCAAGGATTTTAGAGATCTGACGATCGCCCCGCTCGAAGATGATATCCAAACCGACGAAAAACCCACCCTGGGACTGGACGAATCGTTCAATCTGCTGCGGGAAGCCATACTCTACCTGGAAAACGAAGACAAAACCCCGACCCCCGAGTCGGTGTATGTACGGCTGCGGCTGATGAATGAACGTTTCGATGAAACCCGGCTCGGCTTCGACTCCTGGCGCAGCTATCTGGCCGAAGCCGAACGGCGGGACATCGTACACACCCGATTCAAGGAGCGCAACCTCGTATTGAACCTCACTCCGCAGGCCCAGGTTCCGAGCGAGCAGGCCCTGCCGACCATTCTGGCGGCCTTCATCAAAGCCCTGCGGGAAGCGGCCGAAAAAACCATCACCAGCGAAGGGAAAAAAGCCAAGTTGCAGGATATCGGCACCCGCCTGGAAAAGGCCGGAATCGACTTTCGGCAGCACGGCTATTCTAAACTGAAAAAAGTGGCCGATGCGGCGGCAAAACGCGGACTGGTGATTGTCTCACTGAAGGGCAGCGATTATCTGCTCGACCTCACCAAAAAGGGGCGGGAATACTTCGAGGCCCTGAAGGAAAAATCGTTGACCCGGGCCGGTGAGTAAGTTCTCTCGATAAAGCGGACCCGGTTACTCCGATCGACCAGCACGACAGTAGAAGAGCGGGTGAAAAAGCGGGGAAACCGG
>CAZAMY010000386.1:0-3277 GCA_964485995.1 uncultured Sediminispirochaeta sp. | reverse complement strand
TAGCCGTGCTCCTTCAGCAGGTCCGGGGTCACCTCACTTTGCGAAATCCAGGGGCCCAGCCAGCCCTCCGGTTGTCTTCCCTCGTGCCGCTTGTAGTCCTCCGTGGCATCCTTAATCAGACGGGTCTCCTCGGCCTCATTCAGCTCGGCCTGGCGTTCGGAGTTCGTCCGGCCGTGGCACACGAACTCATCCCCCCGGCTTCTGAACGCATCGAAGACCTGCGGGCAGAAGTCGTAGGCGGAAGTGTTGATGTTGGCGGTTAAGGGCAGATCGAGCCTGTCGAAAATCTCGAGCAGCCGCCAGACTCCCACCCGGTTGCCGTAATCTCTCCAGGCATATCCCCGGTGGTACGGTGGAATGGAAACGGCGGTAAAATCGGAGCCTGGAAATGCCCCGAACTCAAAGTGCTCGATATTGATCGCAAAATAGACGGCCAAGCGTTTCCCGTTGGGCCAGTCATACACCGGCCGATCAAAAATCGGCGAATAATTATAACGTCCATGCTGTGTTAATTTCATACTAAAATGGTAGTTTTCTGCCGAAGGGAGCGCAAGGAATACAATATAAATAAATTACTTTTTTACTCAGGACCCTCAAAAATTGTTCTTCAGCAGGATTCGATAACAGCTTTCCTGATTATTTAATTACCCTTTTTTGTCATAGTACTAGACAAATGAATACCATTGCTGTTTCTTAACTGAAAGCTCATTTGAGTGCTGAGCGAGGGTTATATTATCCAGAAAATTTTAGAAAATAACGCATATCCCACTCTTAAAGTGGCTCGTTCAAAATTCCCGTGTTACAATGTATTAAAAATTATTTTCAGAGGGGTAATTATGAAGTATGTGACGGTTTCTATTGTTTTAGTAGTTTCTCTGTTTGTGTGTGTTTCCTGTGATTCTTCGAATAGTCTTAGCGGAGAGTATGTGTGTACCGAGCATTTTACCGAGGCGATGGTGGGAAATATTTCTCTGGATTTTCAAAAAGATGGTACAGTGCTTATGAAACCGCTCAATAGCGAAGGGAAATATACAGTGGATGGAAATAAGGTTGTCATAAATCTCGAACAGTTTGATCTTACTTTTACTAGAGATGGCAATACGCTCACATCCTCTGATAAAACTGTAGTATACGAAAAGCAGTAATTATACCATACTACGGTTATGCCCATACGTTCTTGCCTGTCCACAATTCTGATTTCCATGATTGTACTGCTGTTCCTGGGAGCGGTTCCCGCTTGGGCCCAGAAGAGAGCCCTGGTGCAGACGAAGTGGAACCGTTCTGACGGAATGCGGGCCGGAGAGGATATCTATTTTCTCAGTAGCTATTCGCTCTACCTGCCCGGGAAGGTGATTATACCCATGTTCGTCGTCACCGATGCCCGCTACCTGTACCGCGACTTAAGCCTCTACCGACTTTCCGGCGGCGGGCGTAATGAACTGGAACGCCTCTGGAGCTTGGGGCCGGAGATTTCCGGAAAAGTAGTCGACTTGCAAGGCTGCCGCTTTACCCGCTCCGGGGATAAGCTCTATTTCAGCTGGAGCGGCGGCTGGAACAGGGAGAGAAACGAAAGCATACATCGGCTTCTCGAATATGACCTAAGTGCCTCGGAAGCACGGTTTTTGAAGGATTCGAGGATGCTCACAGAAGTCTCCGGAAATCTCGATTACCAGCATCCCGATAAAGTGAAGCAGGCAATTGTGTGGGGACGGGCCGGTCTGCAGCCCTTGAGTCAATGGAACCTGCCCTCTCCCCTGGAGTACAGCTCGAGAAATCCGCGGTTCTTAAAAAATGTCATTGTTGGGCAGAAGGCCGACCGAGAGTTTAGGTCCGCTGCCTTGGCCGAACTGGATTCCCAAAGGAATTCGAGGCTACTGGGTAAAATTCTCGCGGAGTTCGAGCAGGGCGATGATGATGCGAAAGGCATCTACAGCACAAAGTGGGAAGTAGTGGTTCGGATGAGCGCGACTCTGAGAGGTGATAGTCCACCGGATAGCTTCCGTGCCGCCTTCGACAACGATGCCGACGTGCTTAAAGGTTTCCTTGATGCAGGGGTGGATCCGGATAGCACCGACGACGCGGGGCGTACTCTCCTGATGTATGCGGTTCTGGGCCAGGCACCCGACACTCTGACCCTGCTGTTCGAAGCGGGGGCTGACCCTCAAAAAGAAACCGAATCCGGAGAGTTTCCCTGGCTCTATGCTGCGATCAACCCCCTACGCCATCGGTTTCTAGAGTTGTGGGGAAAATAAAGATTGTCCTATTCATTTTAGTAGAGGAGACAGGTCTCGCGACCCTCTGCTCCGGTTGCAATATCTTCCCGTCCTAGCGGCTGAAAGCGTAGGGGACTGCCCACAGTTTATCTAAACTTACGAAACACATCGCGGATCCCGCGGCGGACCATGCCCGAGACATTGTGCTTTACCTCTCGTTTTACCGAGTCGAGCAGGCTATCTTTAAGGCTTTTCTCCTGTCGTCCTGGGCTCCCCTCACGGTCGGTCTCCTGGCTCGCAGCACCGGAGGAAGATGCTCCTCCACCTATGCGTGTAAAATTCACTTTTGTCCGCCAAGAATCATCCTTCTGAAAAAAAGCTGCAAAGAGCTCTTTCACAGTTTCTGGCGGTAAGGTCCCGGCAGCCTCGTAATGGCCCGAAGCATCTCCGTACTCAACAACAAACCCCGGGGCGGCCCCGGCCGCCTGAATGAAGTCCTCACCCTCGCTGAGAATACAGTGATCCAGACCCCGGCCCAAACGATCGATCACCTGATCGATTTCTGCAGGACTTTGGGGTACAAAAAATTTCCCGTTCGAATCCTCCAACTGCATACAATCCTCCTTTGATGCTGCTGTATGATATAGTATTATTGTACCCCACAATTGAGTATTCACAATCTATTTTTGAAGAGAAAGCTCCTTACCGCTCCTTACACGCTCGACCTGTGATGAGTGCATCTATTTAAAAGCTCTGGTTTGAACCTTTTCATGGTGTGCATGTATCAGAGCCTGCCCCGAAAAGTACGGATCAGGCTTATGATGATAAAATAGGTGGAGATCAGGATAAAAGCCCAAACGGCTATAGGATCATACTCCAATAGATTTCCCTTGGATTTTCTCTCGATTACCAGGTAAACAGCCAAAGCCGTCCACAGGAAGGTTAAAGTTATTGTAAGCGGGCGATAGGCGCGCACCCGGAAGGGGTGTATCACTTTAATGGGCGCAAAGGTTAGGGCTGCAATAATCGGTACAAGTACAAGATTTAGCACTGGGGAGGTTTCA
>CAZAMY010000385.1:0-3286 GCA_964485995.1 uncultured Sediminispirochaeta sp. | reverse complement strand
ATGAGTACGATCTGTTTATACGCCCCGAGGCTATTATGATTAATCCGGCCGAAAGCGAAACATCGCTGAATGAAATGAGCTGCACGGTCAAAGCAGTACTTTTCGACGGCGGAAACAGCCGTCTGCTAATTATACCAAACAATACTTCGGAGGAACTGATAGTAGCACTGCCGCAAACCAAGCAATATGACTATCTCAAGAGCGGCGATGAAATCAAAATCGGCTGGAACCCGGCTGCGGCAGTCTGTTTTGAAAAGGCGGATATAAAGATCTATGATGATGTCTAATACCCCCAGAATACGATGGAGCTTTTTTGTCTTTTTCATCCCGGTATTTCTCTGGCTGTTTCTATTGATTGTCCTGCCGCAGCTGGAGCTGCTCAGGATGTCCTTCTTAGGCACCGACTACTATGGAGAATCCGGGATCACACTCGACAATTACTGGGCCTTTTTTTCAGAACCAATTTACTGGCGCACCTTTGTCCGCACGGCGATTTTTTCGATCCTCGTAACGTTGATCGTACTCATAATCGCCCTGCCGGTGGCGTTTTATATCACAAAAGTAGCTAATCTGAAAATAACGGGCTTTCTAATGGTTATTATTCTCGTTCCATTTTGGGTAAGTGAACTTATCCGGGTGTATGGATGGATGATACTGCTCCGTGAAAGCGGGGTACTGAACCACTTCCTAACTACAGTCGGCATCCTCAGAACTCCCGTTGAAATGCTCTACAACGATGTTACCATGATCATGGGATTAGTCTACACCACCATGCTGTTTATGATAGTACCGCTGATCGGGGTCATGGAGAGCCTGGATGATTCACTGATTGAAGCTGCATATGATCTAGGGGCAAAAAAGACAACGATCTGGAGAACTATTATTATTCCCTACACGATGCCCGGAATAATGTCCGGAAGCATAATCGTTTTTATGCTGGTACTCGGAAGCTACCTCACCCCGAACCTCATGGGCGGAAAGAACTCGCTGTGGTTTACCGAGCAGATCTACAACCAGATGATTATCTACTTCAACTGGAACCAGGGGGCCGCATTCGGCTTTCTGCTGCTGTTGTTGTCATCCATCATGATCTGGCTGGCATTGAAGGTCACCAAACAGGACTGGAGGACGGTAATCAAATGATACGCACACTCACGAACTCAAAAGCATATTCCTTCGGTTTCAACACATTCATCACGCTCTATTTTGTATTTTTGTTTGCTCCGCTGATAGTTACCATGGTTTTGGCATTCAACGACTCGATGTTTCCATCTCTGCCGTGGAAGGGCTTCACGCTGGACTGGTTTTTCGGGGAAGGACCTGAAAAACTTGGTATTTTCAACGACCCCGCCAACCTGCGCAGCATCGGAGTCTCGTTTAGAGTGGCATTTGCAGTTTCTACCCTGGCCACCATTATCGGCACGCTAGCGGCCTTCCTGTTCGAGCAGGAGAACTTCAGGTTCAAAAATCTACTCTACTTTCTGATGATTGCTCCGATTGTTATTCCAGGAGTTATACTGGGAATCTCGATTCTTCTGTTCGCAAATACTGTTGGGCTATTTTTCGAAAATCAGATAGGTATTGATGTGGGTATACTGCGGCCGGGGTTTTGGCTGGTAGTACTGGGGCAGTTCTCATTTATCGCCACCATAGTTACCCTGGTTATTATCGCACGTCTGCGAAAGTTTGACCGAACCCTGGAAGAGGCGGCCTACAATCTGGGGGCCAACCGCTTCGAAGTAATTTGGCACATTACACTGAAATATCTGCGCCCGTCGATCATCGGAGGATTCGCCGTTGCATTTCTGATGTCGTTTGAAAATTTCAATACGACCATATTCCTCGTCAGTTCGGAGGCTACCTTGCCAATCAACCTCTATCTGCAGGTCCGGGACGGTTCCACCCCGGTGATAAACGCTATTTCGTTCCTGCTCATTGTTGCAACCAGTATCATTGCGGTCATCAATCTGTACGCAGGGCGGCGTAGAACTACCGGTACCGGTTAAATAACTCTAATTGTCCGGAGCAGCGGGTACTCCTTCGGTTCTACCGAATTCATACTTGTGGGTATACTCGAGGTGAGAAACCAGCCCGACCTCCGGATCCCAACGAAACACTCGAAAGGCCGGCGGGTTGTACAAGGGGTCTAAATCAGCAACATCATGAAACTCCAGTTTATAGCTGAAAGATGAACTGGGGGTTACATACGCAACAGTGCCGTTCCAGCGTACTACAGAGTCCCGATGGGTGTGTCCGGCGGCCACAGCTTCTATGTTCTTATATTTTGCTAGTATTTGCCCGAGTTCCCGTGTTCCATCAAGTCCGAGACTGTCGGGATACGGCATTCCAGTTTCGAAGGGAGGGTGATGCAGAAAAATCATGGTCGGCTTATCCGGGACCTCGGCCAGCCGTTCTTCCAGCCAGGTCAGTCGATCGCAGTCGATGAGCCCGCGGTGACTTCCGACAGCCAAAGTATCAAGTACAATGATCCGCAGCGGTGCATCTTCGATCACATACTGGATATATTCACTTTCTGTGTGCAGATGCAGGTGTTCAGAGAACATTGATTTTAACTTCGCCCGGCTGTCATGATTTCCAACCACAATATAGTAAGGCACTTTGAGCCCGTCCAGCACCTTTTTTACCCGCAGATAATCGGATTCCACACCATGATTGGCCAGGTCTCCGGTTACCATAACCATATCCGGCAAGGGGTCCATGGATGCAATTGTACTGGCAGTCTGCACTAGTTCATCATAGAGATCGATTTTACCCGATGGAAAATCTATCCTCCGGCCGACGTGGAAATCAGTAATTTGTACAATCGTAAAGAGCTCCTTCATTCCGCAATACCTACCTTCTGTTACGCTCCTTTGTTTTTGGAACGAACATTATTATACTATATGTGGGTACCAACACAAGTACAAGCACAACAGCACAGGAGCGAAAAGAGATGTCGATCAAAGACTGGCAGGAACAGAAATACAACGAAGCTTTTAACGATGCCCTGAATCAAATCCGGCATCTGCGCGAAATAGACCCGAACTTCACCAAGGAATCTCTGCAGAACCTGCTGGAAACAGCCTACGTGCACGAGGGCAACAACTGGACCGGCCGCGGACCGGTCGGCGATATGGAGCACGAAGCCCGCATCGCCGCCTACCAGCAGATTCTGGCCGAGTGGGAACAGGCTCCCGAATAGTCAAGAGAGTTTCTGCACATACGCCTCGATGTCGAACTTGCGTGTGAGCCCGTTCGCGTTCATGTAGCGGGTCTTGCCGAAGAC
>CAZAMY010000384.1:0-3289 GCA_964485995.1 uncultured Sediminispirochaeta sp. | reverse complement strand
TGCCGGAGAAAAACGCGGCAATTGAAGGGGCCAGTATTCCGTACAGATACTTAAAGGGGTTCTGTCGACCGGTGAGGAAATACAGCAATAGTGGATAAATGCAAAAAATGATAAAGACAGTAAGAATCCCGATCAGCAGCAGCAGCTCGGAGTAGAGTTCCAGTTCGTCGGTGCGGCGCAGATGCACGACAAAATAGGCGGCCAGCACAACCAGGCCGAGTCCCAGTATTTCATTCACAAACTTTGCGATATGATAGAAAATGCGGGTAAGAGAATCGAAGACCTGTACGACCGGCCGGGTAAGCACTTTATCAAATGAAAAGTTTAATCCCAAGAAGAGAGAGAAAAACACGACCGGAAAGAGGATGCTGCCTTCTCCACTGAAAATATTGAAAAGGTTGTTCGGAAAGATATTAAATATCAGCTCTTTGAAACTCGGGAAGGCGTGAACTACTTCGGTTTCGACGATGATGGGAATCCGTTCGGGTGCGATTGCTAATACTATTCCCGTGCCTATACTGACCAGCAGGGCGGCAGTCGCAGCTATGATGAGAAAGCTCTTGCCGATCACTGCCAGGGTGCGACGGTCCATTCGTAATCTGAAGGTACCGTATGCCAGTGAGAAGAAGATCAGCGGAAAGAGGGCATAACGACCGATGTGCAGCACAATTTGGGCTGCGAACTCGGTGTTCTGAAAGGCAGATTCACTCGAAGGAAATACGTAGATTCCTAAGATAACGCCGATGGTTGCCGCAAGTAGATACTTTATCCATAGTTTCATGATGACATACCATAGACCGTATAAGGGTGGAAAGTCAATCTAAGCCCTATTTTCCTTTGGTTGAAAAGCCGAGAGCACTCCACACCGAACGGTCGGAGTGTCGGTACCACTTTCCGTGAGTACCCCGGGCCTTTTCTTTCAGAGTTCGATGAATAAAGTAGGCGAATTCGTCGGGGGCGGTAGTGTCCGATGTAAATCCGTTGAGCATAACCGGTTCGTTTTGGTAGAGCGTGAACATGCTGTCGGTAAAGGTTTTTATACCACCTATCCCCACCGCGTCAATCGGCGGCAGTACTTCCAAGCCGGCGGTGTGCAGTACGATCGAGAGCTGTCCCTGTTTCTGTTTTTGAAAATATCCCAGGACTTCACGCAGGAAATAGAGCCCGCCCTTTACATAGTTGTCGATATAGCTGTCGATGGCTGCCAGACTGAGCTCATGCAGGGGTTTGTTTTCCATTAAGGTGCTGAAGACAAAAATCACTTCATCTACTTTGTCCGCCTTGTTCACCGCTTCTACCAGAACGTTGTGGACCGAGACAGATGAGTGTCGTGTCCAGGGAATGAGAATCAGGTTCTCCTCAGCCTCTTCTCCTGGAAGCGCTTCGCCGGATTCGCCTTCATCGGCACGAATTACGTGAGTGCCGTCTTCTAGAAAGAGCTCTGACAGACGCTGGCCCAAAGGGGAGGTTTTTCCATTTAATAAAAGTGTACGACCCATAGGGTAGTATAGTAATTGAAAAAGAGTTTGAAATTCAAGAAACAGTTAATGTATGATACACAGAAAGAGATGGAGATTTGATATGAAAATAGCTATTGGACAGATAAATACAAAAATCGGTGATTTCAAGGGCAATATTGATAAAATTCTCCGGTATGCCGAGGCTGCGGCGGATGATCTGGTTGATCTGCTGGTAACCCCGGAAATGAGCATTTGCGGCTACCCCCCGATGGATTTACTCGATTATGACCGCTTTGTCCGGGAGAACCAGAAGGCGGTTCGAAGGCTGCAGAAGGAGCTGCCGCCGCAGATAGCAGTTGCGGTGGGCTATGTGGACCGGACCCGCGGTACTTCCGGCAAGCCGCTGCAGAATGTTGTATCCGTCCTGCGGGACGGTAAGATACTCCACACCCAGGCTAAAACCCTTCTGCCCACTTACGATGTATTCGATGAGGCGCGCTACTTCGAACCGGCGGCGGGGCGGTCGGTGTTCGAACTGAAGGGAGTCCGAATTGGCGTGGCTATATGCGAAGATATCTGGTGGGAACAAGAGTCAATGCCGGGCACACGCTATGCAGTGGATCCGGTTAAAGAGCTCATGGATGCCGGGGCAGATCTGTTGCTCAGCCCTTCCGCCTCTCCCTTTTTCAGCGGAAAACAGAAGTTGCGGCTGGGGCTGCTGGAGAAGATCGGTCAATCCTCAGCAGTTCCGACTGTATATGTAAATATGGTCGGCGGGAATGATAACCTTATTTTCGACGGATGCTCGATGATGACCGATAGCGAAGGTCGTCTGATTAAGTGTGCTGACGAGTTCGCTGAAGATTATCTGGTAATCGATAGCGAGGCAGATCATCAGCCGGTAAAGCTTCCCGAAGTGGATGAGAATGAAAAACTGAGAAAAGCACTGGTGTTGGGAGTGCGTGACTACGTAAGGAAGTGCGGCTTCGCCCGGGTGCACCTCGGGCTTTCCGGCGGAATAGACTCGGCACTGGTAGCGGTGATAGCCACCTGGGCGCTGGGTCCTGAGAATGTCCACTCCTTCGCACTGCCGTCACGGTACTCTTCGGAGGCGAGTGAAACGGATGCCCGGCAGCTGGCAGAGAACCTGGGGATCGGATACGATATACTGCCGATAGAGGAGCCCTTCAAGGCAATTTTAGGAGTCATGGAGCCGGTTTTTGAAGGGAAGCGACCGGACGTGACCGAAGAGAACATTCAGGCCCGGATCCGGGGAACTCTTCTGATGGCCTACTCCAACAAATTCGGGTCGCTGCTGCTGACCACCGGTAATAAATCAGAACTGGCTACAGGCTACTGTACCCTGTATGGAGATATGTCGGGGGGCCTGTCGGTAATCGGAGATCTGCTGAAAACACAGGTGTATGAGCTATGTAATCATATCAACAGTTCGGAGGAGATTATCCCGCAAAATATCATTGATAAACCCCCTTCGGCGGAACTGCGTCCCGATCAGACCGACCAGGACAGTCTTCCGGCGTATGAGGTTCTGGATGATATTCTGGTAAAATACGTGCAGGAAAATAAATCGGCTGATGAGATTGCGAACACCGGACACGATATGGAAACCGTACGTGAGGTTTTGAAGCTGGTGGGTAGAAATGAATACAAACGGCGCCAGGCTCCCCCGGTATTAAAGGTTTCTACCCGTGCTTTTGGTACGGGACGCCGGATGCCGATTGCCAGGAACGTGTACGAGGCCTAGCAATTCTTAGGAAGAATTTCATTTTCTAACGGTTGGAGGCATTCTCATTTTGAAGTGTTGACTT
>CAZAMY010000383.1:0-3297 GCA_964485995.1 uncultured Sediminispirochaeta sp. | reverse complement strand
AAATCATTTCCTGTGTTAGCCACCGAGAACACATAGAGGTTCCGGGGTATGTCTTTTTTGAACTTCACCGTAATTACGCCTTGTTCATTGTCGATGAAGGCGTGCTTGATTGCATTCAATACCAATTCGTTCAGTAGTATCCCGATATTCATCACTAGTTTGGTCGGGAGTGAAACTGATTCGATAGTTGTATTCAAAACAAAGTGAGTATCCATCCGGAAAGAGAGGATGCTGTCCAGCAAATCTTCCATGTAGGGTTTGATGTTGATATGGCTCACATCATCGGTATTCTGCAGCTTTTCATGGATGAAGCTGATAGCCCGCACTTGATTGCGAATATCCGACAAGTCGGCAGTGCTGCCGATTGATGAGTCTTTCAGATTTATCAGCGAGGACACCATGGCAAGATTGTTCTTTACCCGATGATTCAACTCGGACATGAGGTGTCGCTTTTCCTCGAGAGCCCGTTGTAACTCTATCTCTTTCTGCTTGCGTTCGGTCACATCACTCTGGATATACACCGCCCCGTCGAAATCCCCTTTCCGGTTATAGAATAAGCGTGCTCTTGTCTCCAGCCACATCATATTACCGTTGCGGGTGTACACCCTATACTCGCTGGAAAGGGACTCGTATTTTTGCTCGATAGTACCGGCAATTTCCTTTTCCAAGCGCCCTATGTCTTCCGGATGAACCACATCCATCACCGATGAATTCATAAAGTAATCGGGATCATAGCCGAGGATCTGCAGCATTGAAGGGCTCACATATTCGGCACGCAGCTGGGCATCCACTTTTACCACCGCAACAGAGGGGAGCTCTTCGAACTATTCTTAGATGATACTGTTCTTCTGTAAGGCCTGTTCCGCAGTTTTACGCCGGGTAATATCTCGGATAATTCCGACAATACTCTGCAGCTCTCCCTGCGCTCCATAGACATAAGAGGCGCGCACTTCGACCCATCTCAGCTCACCCTGTGCTGTGTAGACCCGCAAGTCAGGCAGCCCCGGAGAATCTCCGCCGGCCAACCTCTCCCGAACCTGCGTTTTCACCTGTTCGAGATCTTCCTTATGAACAATCCGGTCCATCAGCTCATACAGGTTTCTGCCTTTGAAAACTGCAAAGGAATATCCAAACAGCACTTCTGCGGCTGGACTCAGGTAGTCAAAGTTCAGTCGCGAATTCAGCACATAGATGACATCGCTGGAGTTCTCCGCAACCCGGCGATACTGAGTTTCCATCTCGCGAAGCTCTTTTTCAGCCTGCATGCGCGCCGTAATTTCCAGACTCAGCTGCAGTGCAGAGGTGATACGGCCGCTTTCATCACGGACCGGTTGATAACGGGTTTCGAACCACCTATACACCCCATCAATCTCTACCTCAGTTTCTCTGCGCAGGGAGTGCCCCGATTCTATGACAGAACGGACGGCATTCAGACCACTCTGTGCGTTTGGCTGGGGCAAGAGTTCATTGATACGCTTCCCAACAAAATTACTCGGCTCTCCGCCCAGAATCGAACTTGCTTTAGGGTTGATCAGGAGAACCGTGCCGTCGAAATCGTAGGTAATAATCGCTTCCTCGGTACTTTCAATAACCCGCTTATACTTCTCCTTTTCCCGCTCCACCTCGCCTCTGGCCTCGAAAAGGGAAAAAGCCATGTTGATGGTTTCAAGGAGCACGAACTCGCCGCCATTTTTCAGGACATACCCGTAATTGGTAATCTGCTTTACCCTTTTTACATAGGCTCTCTCTGAATGATTAGTAAGAAACACAACCGGCAGATCGCGTATGGAAAGAATTCTCCGGGTAGCTTCAACCCCGTCTATGCCGCCTTCCAGATCGATGTCCATAAGCACCATATCTATGGCCGGCACATTTTTTACTGTTTCGACCGCCTCTTCACCGGAAAAGGCCAGAACAAGCTCGAACCCGTTTTTTTGAAGCATCATTTTGTGGTTCATTGCAATGATCGCATTGTCGTCTACCAGCAGCAGTAAGGGGGCATCCTCAGATGTAGAATTATTCATTGTATAAAATCTTTTTTATAACTCCAATTAGTTTAATACGGCTATTAGACTAACATATAAAAATAACTTATTAAAGTAGGTCAAGGCGCCCTGCCATTCGGCAATAAAAAACCTCTATTAGAGCCTGTGGATGTACTCTAATAGAGGTTTGTAGGTGTTGATTGTTCTATTCGTGGCTATTCAACCGGAACCATCCAACCGTGTGTGTCTTCGACCTTGCCGTACTGAATGCCCTTCAGGGTAACCAGCAGCTGTCGTGACAGTTCGCCCATCTTGCGGTCGTTGAACACCACCTCTTTGCCGTTGTGGGTGATCGATTCGATGTAGCTGAGACCGGCCGCGGTTCCGGATACGAAACACTCCTGGCCCTCTTCCAGGGCCTCATCGATGCTGAGCTTGCGCTCTTCGGTCTTTACGCCCATGTCCTGGGCCAGCTGCAGTATCGATTTACGGGTAATGCCCGGCAGAATCGTGTCGCCGAGTTCCGGAGTAACCAGGGTGCCGTTTTTCAGCAGCACAAAGATATTGCAGGAAGATCCCTCTTCCAGATAGGTGCGCTGTTCGGCATCCAGGAAGATGGCCTCCATGTAGCCCTGTTCTTCAGCCTCTTTCTTGGCCAGAATCGGGACTACGTAGTTGGCGTCGCATTTAATCCAGCCGGTACCGCCTTTGAAGGCACGAATTTTGTCAGTTACCAGGCCCTTGTGGTTACCAGGTTTGAAGTAGGCACCCACCTGTGTGCTGGCAAAAACCACCCAGGGGTGCTTGCTCAGTCCCAAACCGATGGCCGGTTCGGAGTAGGTGAAGGGACGGATATAGATCGACTCGGCCGAGACGAAGTCGTCTTTCTCCCATTCGGCGCTGTAGGCAGGCGCGAAGCCCAGCTTCTGGTTGCGCTTGCAGACCTCTTTGGCCGCATTCACGAACATATCTACCGGAAATCCGGGTTCTTTCAGACCGATCATAGAGTCGTGCAGCCGCTGACCATTCTGGTCGGGACGGAACAGCTTGAGGCTGCCGTCTTTCTGCGGAAAAGCCTTCATCCCTTCGAAACAGCCCATACCGTATTGGGTGGTGTAATTAACTAAAGGCAGTTCAGGAAATGAGTTGCGCTGTTCCTGAAGCTTCTGCCGCTCATCTTCGCTCAGGGCCGCCTCTTCTGCGGGGCTCTTGTGAGGTTTCTCTTTGAACTCCTCACTCCAGTGGTTGTCTTCGCCGTATTTTGCAATATAGACCCAGGGTAATACTGCCAGGGTAAAACCTTTCGCCATAC
>CAZAMY010000382.1:0-3297 GCA_964485995.1 uncultured Sediminispirochaeta sp. | reverse complement strand
ATCTACACGGCTCTGAACACTCTTTCCCTACACGACGCTCTTCCGATCTCTCATCCTCTCCCAGATCGCCTGCAGATTCTCCCGGGCCGGGTGTTGATGCTTCTTCGGCTCCGCCTTCCCCGGTATAGCTGTATTCGTCACCATCCAGCACTATATTCAA
This sequence comes from uncultured Sediminispirochaeta sp., assembly GCA_964485995.1. Classification (GTDB taxonomy): domain Bacteria; phylum Spirochaetota; class Spirochaetia; order DSM-16054; family Sediminispirochaetaceae; genus DSBN01. The sequence goes on along the minus strand of CAZAMY010000382.1, from coordinate 3,137 downwards.
GTTGTTTCCCTGCTGAGTTTGGGTCGCCTCGCTCTGGGTATCAGACGACGCAACTGCAAACTCCTCTTCTTCACCCTCCTGGACTTCGAAGATTTCAGGTACGAAGCGCATCAGCAGCACACTCACCCCGGCCCCGAACAGACCGAAAGCCGCACCACCGACAAGAGTTCGCAAAATGAGATCTAAAAAGGCGACTCTCCCGAACAAACCGGCAATAAAAGCGATTACCGCCGCTCCGGCTGCGCTCCAAATAACAACTTTGATATTAGGCATATAAGCCCTGCTCCCCCTACCAAAAGACTATGAGAATATGAAGCAACCGTCAAGATTGCTGTTGCTATATCTTCCCCAACAAGCGCTTGAGGAAACTGCCTACACCGCTTCCCTCTTTGTACTCTACATTCTCTAGCCGGCTGACAATGTGCCGCACACATATAGCCGCTTTTCCATTTGGATCGGAGGCCATAAACGGTTTCTGATGAATGACCGCCGAACCGACCCCTTGATCCTCGTATACATATCCCAGGTAATCCAGTTTCAGGTTCAGAAACTGGCCGGCAATATTGATAACCCTTTCTGCTATTTTACGCCCTTCCGTGACGCTTTTCACACGGTTTACTATCAATTTTAAGCCTAAATCCATATTTTCTATTTCAGTTGCAATAATTTTGATTATACCATACGCATCGGTAATTGCGGTAGGTTCCGGTGTAGTTACAATGATCGCATCATCGGCAGCCGCAATAAAGCCGAGCACATTGTTCGAGACTCCTGCACTGGTATCGATGATGATGATATCCGCATCGGAGAGAGTCGAGAGCTCTTCTATAAAGTTATCCCGCTCCTCGTCGGTCAGATTGGCAATTTTTGAGAATCCGGAAGCCCCGGCCACAATCTGGATACCGTAGTCGGTGCTCATCAAAATTTCGCTCATCCGCTTCTGTTTGCGGATCAGGTGATACAGATTATACTTGGGGATAATTCCCAAAACCACGTTCACATTAGCCAGACCGAGGTCGGCGTCCATAACGATTACCTTTTTACCGAGCTGTGCATATGCCATAGCCAGATTTATCGAAATATTGGTTTTTCCCACTCCGCCTTTTCCGCTGGATATAGCGATTATTCTGGTTTTCTTCTCGGAGCTGTCATCCTCCGATTTACGGTTTTTCATCAGTTCCCGCAGCTGTTCAGCCTGATCCGTCATCTTTCACCCCACTTTGTTTTTGAAATCTCTTTCCCCACAGTGTAGAGCTGCTCCTGCTCCGCCGGAGTAACAGCATCGTTTCCATTTTCCGAATCCTCCTCAGAGTGATCCACTTCGCCGAATTTATTCTTCAGTCTTCCCACGTGTATCGGGAATCCTTCCAGTGTTTTTAATATACGAATGCGGGTAGCTCTCTGTATATCCTCAGGCACACGTTGTCCGTCGGTTACATAGGAGAGCTGTTTGCCGCGTTCATTCAATACGCTGATCAGGTTACCGATCCGCATAGTTTCATCGAGTTTTGTAAGTACGACCGCCTCATAGTTGAAGGGCTCGAACTGCTGCATAATTTCCTTCAAGTCCGAAACCTTGGTAGTTGCACTGACGGCCAGATGAATTTCGGCCTTTCCGCCGCACCCGTCCAGTATCTCACGCATTTTTGCCAGATTCATATAGTCTTTGGGGCTTTTGCCGATAGTGTCAATCAGCACCAAATCGGCATCTTGATCCAAAGCAATTTGATTCTGCAAATCCTGGAAGGACTCTACACTCTTAAAAGGCACCTGCAGTATTTCTGCATAAGTACTTATCTGCTGTTTTGCACCGATACGGTAATTGTCGATGGTAATGATGCGCACATCCTTTGAGCGTTCTCCCTTGCTCCCCAGACTGTGAATCGCTGCCAGCTTTGCGATAGTAGTGGTCTTGCCCACACCGGTCGGTCCGATCAGGATAATGATACGGGGTTTGGCCTCGCGATAGCTCGCTTTTACAGGAACACTCTCGCCAATCCACTCCAGCACTTGCGACAGTACAAATTCGGTATCATTCAACTGCTCGTAGCTGAGCTCCTGACGCACCCGTTCCAGCAGGTTTTGAATGAATTGAAAACTGAATTCATTCGAAGAGAGCACCTCACTGACCTGCGAGAACACCGGATGTTCCTCTTTTTCCTTTGCCGGTGTATGAGTTTCAAACTGCTGCTTGAGCGACTGCACCTCTTCGAGGACCTTTTGCAGGGTTTTATCACCGCGCACACTCTCCAGAATTTTCTGTTTCTCCTCCTGGACGCGGGCTTTCTGTTTTGCCGGGGTTTCCTGCGCAATATATCCGGTCATTTCGACCCCCTCTTTCGAGAACATACCCAGAAAACCGCCTAGGCGAACCGTCCGATGAGTCAAAATCTTGGCCCGCTCGCCGTATTTATGACGGATTTTTTCCAACACTTCGTGATGGGTCGGGGCTTGTTCAGTAAAATACTGCATATCCTATCCTTTTCATGACTGCTGTACCTGGGTATCCAGGACGATTTCACCCAGTCCTTCCGTGGTTATATCCGATACCACCTCTGGTACCGATAAGACCGCAACATCGGGAATATCCCGCTCCAGGCTCTGCCGAACCAGCCTGCGGGCTGCTTCTGAACAGAGCAGGACCGGCATGTATCCCAACTGCTGTATCTGATGAACCGCGTTAGTTGCCGTATTGATCCACGCCCGGTGTTTCTCCGGTTCGAGAGAAGCCACCGGTCCTTTGGCGGTTTCTACCCGGGAATCAATGATCTCCTGCTCGAGGGAGGGCTCAATTGTCAGCACTCGCAACACCCGATTTTCATCGGCGTACTGCAGACAGATCTGCCGGCCGAGGGACTGACGGGCCTTCTCAACCAAAAAAGCTACATTATTAGAAACCGGTGCATAATCGGCCAGGTTTTCCAATATGGGCACCATATTACGGATTGAAACCCGTTCCTGCAATAAGCTTTGCAGTACTTTCTGGATTTCTCCGAGGGACAGTGACTTGTTCACATCATCAACTACAGCCGGATAGTTCTCCCGCAGGGTGTCCAGAATCGACTTGACTTCTTGCCGTCCGAGCATTTCGTGGGCGTGTCGCTTGATGATCTCGGTGAGGTGGGTAGCAATAATCG
>CAZAMY010000381.1:1740-3303 GCA_964485995.1 uncultured Sediminispirochaeta sp. | reverse complement strand
TTATATGGAATTTTTACTGGAGGTGAAGAATGAAAGTGCTGCGCAACTTGGTGAACCTGCTGCTGGCTGTGTCGGTAGTACTCCTGCTTAGCGCCTGTGGACCCGATTTTGCCGAGAGCGGAAACTCTATAATCGATGCAAACGAAGCTGCCGAACTTATCGGTCAGACAGGAATTGTAGTTGTAGATACGCAGGCAGCGAACTTCTACCAAATGGAGCATGTAGAAGGCGCTGTAAATATCAGCCGGGCAGACATCGTGGTTAGCGAACCGTACCCCAATTTGGTAGGAACCAAAGCTCAGATTGAAGCGGTACTTGGAAGCAACGGAATATCCAACGATACCACCGTTGTTATATACGATACCAATAAGAATATGGACTCCGCCCGCCTGTGGTGGACCATGAAAGCCTATGGACATCCGGTCGACAAGATCAAGGTTGTCAGCGGCGGCTTGAGCGCTCTCAAACGCGCCGGCGTAACAGTCGGCAACGACACGGTCTCACCGGCCTCCGCCACTTACACCGCCGAAGACTTCGACTCATCAATGATGGCAACCCTCGATGATGTAAAGGCCCAGGTAAACGATCCTAGCGAGGACACCTGCATCATCGACACCCGCACCATCGAGGAGTACCGTGAAGGCACTATCCCCGGTTCGGTGCACATCAATTTTACGAACAACAATTTCAAGGATGACACCTACAAGCCGGCCAACCAGATTCAAATACTGTATCTCGAAAACGAGATACAACCGGAAGACACCGTCATCATGTTCTGTAAAACCTCGATCCGCGGCGCACAGACCCATCTGGCCCTCTACAACGCCGGATACCGCAACCTGAAACTCTACGACGCCGCCTGGGTAGAGTGGTCCAGCAAACCGAGCCTGCCGGTGTACACCCCCGAGCAGCCCTCGATGCCGGTCCCGACCATGCAGGACGGCTCTTAAAAAATAAAGAAGTTACATAAACCTACGAGCTTGCGGGCCTTCATCTGAAGCTCTTCAAGCTCGTAGGAAAAAAATTACACTATTTCGTGCATTGTGCGGCTCGAAGGGCCGCTAAAGAATACTTTGGAGGTATCTTATGAAAAAAGCAGTAGTGAGCACTTTACTACTTATTCTCGTTCTTCTGGTTCCTTTTGCTGCAGTAGCTGAAGGTCAGCAGGAGGCTCCCGCAGCCGATAGCGGCGTATCAAGAGCGGAAGTTCTGCAGGGTGCTGTAGATGAACACTTCTCCTCTCTCTCGTCCAACGGCAACTACATGATCGGTCAGGCCGATTTTGTCGATAAAGTTCGCGCCGGCGAAGACATGTTGATTCTCGATATTCGCCAGGCAGACGCCTATGCCGCCGGCCACATCAAGGGCGCGGTAAACGTACCCTGGGGTCCGGCAATTGCCAAGAGCATCGATTTTATCCCGACTGACAAACCGGTCATGGTGTACTGCTACACCGGGCAGACCGCAAACCAGGCCAATGCGCTGCTGAACTTCATCGGCGCTGACGCAAAATCCGTAAAGTTCGGCTGGAACTTGGGTATTTCCAAGGTAGATGGAGTAAAC
>CAZAMY010000381.1:0-1730 GCA_964485995.1 uncultured Sediminispirochaeta sp. | reverse complement strand
GGCAAAAGCGGTATCGAAGTGAACCCCGTTCTGCGTGAAACCTTTGTCGACTACTTCGAAAGCCTGGCCGACGTATCGGGCACCATGTATGCATCCAACATCATCAGCGAAGCAAACGCCAAGAAAATTGTTGATGCCAAGGATGACAATGTATACATCCTCTCCATTCGCCAGGAAGAAGCCTATAACGAAGGCCATGTACCCGGTGCTGAGTTGATCTCCTGGGGCGACGGCATGCAGCAGAACTTCAGCTCGCTGCCGGCCGACAAAAAGATCATCGTCTACTGTTACACCGGCCAGACCGCCGGTCAGACTGTCGCCGGACTGCGGGTCCTCGGCTACGATGCGGTATCGCTGAAGGGCGGTATGGGCACCGGCGCCAACGCACCTCAGGGCTGGAGCAACAACGGTTACCCGGTCGTTTCCAACTAAATCTCACTGAGATCATTCAGGCCGCCCCCTTCACCGGAGGCGGCCATTTTTTTGGGGAATTTATTTTAAAAAATTCAATTTTATAGACATCCGGCGCCGCCGGCCCGGCCCGGGGCTCGCGGCAGTCAGCCCCGGAGGACCCTTGCTATATAGAAAAAACTAGAACTTGCGTCGTGACAACTTTTCTATATTCGCCTGCAGGGCCCGTCCGTACTCCGCCGGCTCCGCAGCCTCCTCCAGGGCAATCAATTGCTTTACAAAATGCGAACCCACCACCAGCGTGTCGGCGTACGGGGCCAGTGCTTCAACCTGCTCCCGGCTGTCGATACCGAAGCCCGCCAGCACATGTGCCCCGGTGGCCCGGCAGCGCTGCAGATGCCGCAGCTGCTCCTCGCCCACCTCCGTCCGGCTGCCGGTAATGCCGCTGCGCAGGGTAGTGTAGAGGTACTGCGGCCCTTCGGCGGCAATGGCAGCCAGGCGGTCATCACGTATCCCCGGCGAAATCACCGGCACCGCCGCCAGCCCCGCCTCCCGGCAGGCGGCGTACAGGCCCTCATCCTGCGGCGGCAGCAGGTCCGGCACTATCAGTCCGCGCACCCCCGCCGCCGCTGCCTCCCGGCAGAAGCGCCCCATCCCGCGCCGGTAGAGCAGGTTGGCGTAGCTCATCACGAAGACTGGTACCTCGCCAGCGGCCGCCAGCTCCCCGATCCAGCGCAGCCCCTTGTCCACCGTAAACCCGTTGTCCAGGGCCGTCTGGCAGGCGGTCTGGATGGCCGGACCGTCGGCCATGGGGTCGCTGAAAGGCAGCTGTACCTCGAGAAAGGCGGCTCCCCCGGCGGCCAGTCCGCGGGCGGCGGCCATCGAGCGGGCCTCGTCGGGAAAATAGGCCACGCAGTGGGCCATGATGGAGGCCGGATCATTCATGCACGTACTCTCCCGCGGCTGCCTCACGCCGCAGAAAATCGCTCCAAGCCTCCGGCTGCAGCTCTTTGGCCGAGATAAAGATGTCCTTGTCGCCGCGGCCGGACATGTTTACCACCACCGCTTTCTCCGGCGGCAGGCCGGCGGCCAGCTTCAGCGCCTCCGCCCCGGCGTGGGCGCTCTCCAGGGCGAAGATCACCCCCTCGTTGCGGGCAAAGCGCTGCAGTGCCTCCAGGGCCTCTGCGTCGGTAGCGCTGGTAAAGCTGATGCGCCCGCGGTCGCCCAGATGGGCCAGCTGCGGCCCGATGCCCGGATAGTCCAGACCGGCGGATATCGAATGGGTCTTCTCCAGCTGCCCGTCGCCGTTCATCAAAAAG
>CAZAMY010000380.1:0-3306 GCA_964485995.1 uncultured Sediminispirochaeta sp. | reverse complement strand
CTATACTCGCTGTGAGCGAGTGAAAATTTGGGCGCCAGGATTACAGCCATTAAATCAGTTCTTCGCTTTGTCAAGAATCGTTTCCGCGATCTTTTCCAGGGCCACCACAGTATCAACTCCGCCGCGTTTAATCGCCTCTTTGGGCATGCCGAACACAACGCACGACTTCTCATCCTGAGCGATAGTGTAGGCGCCGGCCTGTTTCAGCTCGAGCATACCCGAAGCCCCATCATCGCCCATTCCGGTCATCAGTACCGCCACCACATTTTTTCCCCCATACCGGGAGGCCGAACGGAACAGCACGTCAACCGAAGGGCGGTGGCGGGAAACCAACGGCCCTTCCTTGACCTCGGTGTAATAACGTGCACCGCTGCGCTTGAGCAGTGTGTGCCGGTTCCCGGGGGCGATCAGCGCCTGGCCACGCAGCACAGAGTCGTTGTTTGCTGCCTCTTTTACCTGGATTCGGCAATATCCGTTTAGTCGCTGGGCGAAGGCAGAAGTGAACTTCTCGGGCATATGCTGAACGATAACAATCGGCGGGGCATTAATCGGCATCATTTCCAGAAATACTTTCAGAGCTTCCGTACCGCCGGTGGATGCGCCCACCACTACTACCTTCTCGGTGGTTTCGATAGTGTAGTTGCCGGCGGCTGCTGGCATAATGACATCGGCGGTGTGTTTGGCATAGCGTTCCCGTTGAGCAGCCGGGGCTTCGCTAGCCGGAGTTGTAGTGGCCGGCCTCCCGCGGGGACTGACTTTGGGGCCTGCCCCTGCCGCCGGTTCCTCTCCCGTTCCGCCGGCAGCAGGACTCCCGGCTGAACCGCCACCCTCACGACCCCGTGTTTTCAGGCGCGCCTGGCTGGCCGCTTTGACGGCATCGGTAATAGTGACCTTCGACTCTTCGAGGAACTGCTTTGTGCCCAGTTTGGGTTTCTGGATGATCTCAACCGCTCCGTACTCCATCGCCTTGAGCGCATTGGAAGAGCCGGTTTCGGACTTGCTCGAGCAGATGATAACCGGCAGCGGACTTTCTGTCATTAGACGGCTGAGGAAGGTCAGTCCGTCCATACGCGGCATCTCTATATCTAGGATTATCACGTCGGGTCGCTCGGTTTCCATTTTACGCATAGCCACAATCGGATCTGGGGCGGTGGCGAACAGCTCGATCTGCGGATCACTAGTGAGAATATTGCTGATAGTCTCCCTTACCAGGGCTGAATCGTCGACGATCATTACGCGAATTCTTCTCATATGTAATATCCTATATACCAGCTCCCACCCGTTCGGTGAGTTTGTTTATATCGAGAATAAAGGCGATGGTGCCATCGCCGAGGATTGTCGAACCTGACACCTCCTGAATGAAGTTCAGTGCGGCATTCAGCGGTTTTATCACCGTCTGGTGCTGTCCGATAATCGAATCCACTATCAGAGCGACCTTGCTCTCTCCGGCCCGCACTACTATCAGCTCGCGGTTTTTCGGAGTTTCATTATTCACCGCAAACATCGTTCGCAGATCGATGTAGGGGACTACCTCGCCGCGAATTGACAAATATTCATTTCCCTGACCTTCAGGATACAGATCCGGCGTCAGTTCGAAACACTCATCCACCGCCGAAAGATTGATTACATAGCGCTCGTCCCCGATTGCCAGCAGCAGGCCGTCGATAATGGAGAGGGTGAGGGGAATGGTCAGGGTTATGGTGGTTCCGTTGTCATGCTGGGAATCAACTTTGATTTTTCCCCGCAGCTGTTCAATGTTCCGTTTGACCACATCCATGCCAACGCCGCGTCCAGAGACGCTGGTGGCAGATTCAGCTGCAGAGAACCCTGGGGCGAATATGAGCGAAAACAGTTCGCGATCGCTCAGCCGGGCATCCTCTGCGATAATGCCGCGCTGCAGAGCCTTGTTGCGGATTTTATCGGGGCTCAAGCCCCGTCCGTCGTCGTTGATTTTGATCAACACGTTGGCCCCCGAGTGTTCGGCGCTGATGCTGACCGTCCCGCTGCGCGGTTTTCCAGCCTCAGCTCGCTCTTCCGGCGGCTCGATGCCGTGGTCGATAGAGTTACGCACTATGTGCACCAACGGATCATTGAGTGCGTCGATCACGTTTTTATCCAATTCGGTTTCGGCACCTGAGGTCTCCAGCTGGATCTCCTTGCCCAATTCAGATGAGAGGTCGCGAACCAGTCGATGAAAACTGTTGAAGGTCTCGGCCAAGGGCACCATACGGATGTCCATGGTGTTCTCCCGCAGTTCGGCGGTCAGCCGGGCCATGTTCTCGGTTACACTCTCCAGCTCAGAAACCGAGACCTCCTCACCGTCGGCCGCACTCTCTGTGTATTGCGACAGCCGGGCCTGCAGCGTGACAATTTCACCCACCAGATTCACCAGGCTGTCAAGTTTTTCACTCTTTACTCGAATCGTGGTGTTGGATTGCTGCTGCTGACGCTTGCGGCGTACCTCGCGAATGTACTGCTGTTCGCCCAGGGCCGAGTCGAGGGCGTCCTTGCTCAAGACTCCCTGCTTCACCGCTACCTCGCCAAACAGCTGCTTCTGCTGCATAATCGATTCTATGGTCTGCTGGTCGACATAACCCTGTTCGTATAATATTTCACCGATGCGCTTGTACTCGGACCCGATATCCAGCTGGGCCGCATCGTCGATAATTTCAATATGCAGTTCCGAGTAGTCCTCCACGAAGATAAAAATGTCCCGCACCGTATTCAACTGAACGGTGGTCGTCAGCAGAATTGTCCAGTTTGTGTAGCACAACTCCGGGTCGATCTCCTCGAGTGGCGGCACTTCGCCGGTGTGGGCAAAAACCAACAGCGTTCCCACCTGCTCCAGCTCCTGCAGCAGCGGCATGACCTTCGCCCCGCGCAGGAAAAACTCCCGCTGCGGTGAAAATTTTATACGGAAAGTCCGCTCCTCATACTCACCGCCTTCCGCGGCCGGAGCCTGAGCCGGTTCCTCCGGCTGGGGGCTGCCTTCAGAGGTGCCAGCGGCTGCTGTGCCTGCTGTGCCGGGGCCGGCACTCCCACCGACCGAATCAAGATACCCCCGCACCGTGTCCAGAATAGCCTTGCCGGTTTCCTCCGGAGCCGGCTCCTCTGAAAAAATGAGATCGGAGATATAGTCTTTTGCCGCCAGAGCAGTGTCGATTATCTGCTTGTTCGTGGTCAGTTTCTTTTCCCGCAGATAATCGAACAGGGTTTCTATTTCGTGGGTAAACTCGGCCACCTTATCGTAGCCGAACATGCTGCCCGAGCCCTTGATGGTGTGAAAAGCCCTGAAAATTGCATTCA
>CAZAMY010000379.1:0-3314 GCA_964485995.1 uncultured Sediminispirochaeta sp. | reverse complement strand
GGTCGAGGGGATATACACTACGTATATCGATCAGTTCGACTGAAACTCCCCGCTGGTTCATCTCCTCGACGGCTTTCAGTGCTTCCCGCATACTGGCCCCGTAGGAGAGCAGGGTTACGTCTTCTCCCTCCTGCACAACTCTGGCTGTGCCGAGGGGAATAGAGAACGCCTCTTCCTGCACTTCCTGTTTAATGGAACGGTAGAGCCGCTTGGGTTCCATAAACACCACCGGGTCTTCGCTGCGAATTGCCGAGATCAGCAGGCCTTTGGCGTCGTGGGGACTGGAAGGAATGACCACCTTCAGGCCGGGTATGGCCGCATACAGAACCTCCATGCTCTCGGAGTGGTGCTCGGGAGCCTTGATTCCGCCGCCGTAGGGCATGCGGATAACGATGGGGGCGGTGTATTTTCCGCGGGTCCGGTTGCGCATTCTGGCCACCTGGTTGATCACCTGATGAAACGAGTGATAGGAAAACCCGGAGAACTGCATCTCCACAATCGGTTTCAGGCCCGTAGCAGCCATGCCGACGGCGGTGCCGACGATGCCGGACTCGGCCAATGGGCTGTCGAAGACCCGCTTCTCACCGAACTGCTCCTGCAGCCCCGCGGTTACGCGGAACACGCCGCCTTCGCGCCCGACATCCTCTCCATACAGAACGGTATGTTCATTTTCGGCCAGTGCATTCTCGAGGGCGCTGTTGATCGCCTGGACCATATTCATCACTTTCATTTTTGCGGCTCCTTTTGATCGAGGTACTCTTGGTACTCCTGTTTCTGCTGCTCCAGTTCTGGGGGCATCTCTGAGTACATACTGGCAAACACCTCGGCGAGGGTATGCTGGGGATAGTTTTCCGCCTCCTGAAACTCGGCGTCGATTCTCTGTTTATACTCTTCTATAAGTGCCGCTTCCTCATCCGGCTTCCACAGTTTCTGCTCGACTAAAAATGCCCGTAGGCGGTTGATCGGGTCTTTGGTGTCCCAGTGTTCCTCTTCTTCAGATGTGCGGTATTTTTTTGGATCGTCCGAGGTAGTGTGGGCCCCGCGCCGATAGGTGAAGGCCTCAATCAGTACCGGACCCTTCCCGCTGCGGGCATACTCGACGGACTGCGACAATACTGCATGCATTGCCAGGTAGTCATTCCCGTCGACCCTGATTCCCGGCATACCGTAGGATACGGCTTTGGCGGCAATGGTTTTCGAGGCCGACTGTTTGTGCACCGGTACGGATATGGCGTACTGGTTGTTCTGGACGACGGTGACCATCGGTACCTTCCACAGTGCGGCGAAGTTGAGTCCCTCGTGAAAATCGCCTTCCGAAGTTCCGCCGTCGCCGGAGAAGGTGAGGACCACCGAATCTTCCGCACGAAACTGAATGCCGTAGCCGACTCCGGCAGCGTGGACGATCTGGTCGGCGATCGGTACTGCTACCGGCAGCAGCCGGTGGGCCTTCTCGAAACGCTGTGATATTTCGTGGCCCCGGTAGAAGAGAAACAGCTCCTTCGCCGTGGCACCTTTCATGTACCAGGCCCCCAGGTCACGGTTCGAGGGGACCAGCCAGTCGTTTTGCGCCAATACCGATCCGGCGGCGATCGCCGGCGCCTCCTGCCCGAGATGGGGCGGGTAGGTGTACATTCGCCCCTGGCGCTGATAACTGATGGCCATTGTGTCGAACTGCCGTACAAACAGCATATTCTGCAATGCTTCTATGAGGTCTTCATCGGAGATAGACCGCTTCCACTCTTTGTCTACAAGCCGGCCCTCCGCATCTATCACCTGATATGGTGTTTCATTGAAAGGATCGTATGCAGCAATATCCATAGTAGCCTCCTTACGCCTTAAACATAACAAACCTGACAAAAATAGTTAAGTATAAGGCGGCAAAAAATGCAAAAAAAGGAACGCAGTTTCATAATGTGGAACAATAATACTATTTTGGAATTACCAGCGTGTGGCCTTCGGCTTCTACTATGTGCGCATCCATGTTGTAGACCGCGCGAATGGCAGCGGGGCTGATTATCTCTCTGCCCCCGGCAGCCCAGATTCGGCCCTCCTTGAGCAGGAGGAATTTGTCGGAATAGCGCAGCGCCAGGTTGATGTCGTGCATAGTCATTACTGCTGCCCGCGGGGCGGAGTGGATAAGGGATTGTATCTTTCCCATAAGATGGTGCTGGTTGCTTATGTCCAGACTGCTGGTGGGTTCGTCGAACAGGACTGCCCGGGGCTCCTGGGCCATGGCGCGGGCTATCTGGACCAGTTGGAACTCTCCGCCACTTATTTCGTCGGCGTAGCGCAGAGAAAGGTGCTCTAATCCCAGCATCCGGATTGCCTCCATTGCCTGGCGGTGGTCACTCCGTCCGGGGCTCCACCTGAAATGGGGGGTGCGTCCCAGCAGAATCAGGTCGTACACCTTCATCCGTGAGACTTCTCCGCGCTGGGGTACCCAGCCCAATTTTCTGGCACGGGTGTTTCGGCTCATCTCCCGGGCATCTCTTCCATCAATCAGAACGGTTCCGCCCCGGGGAGTGAGAACCTGGTTTAGGCACTTGAGCAGAGTGGTTTTGCCCGCCCCGTTGGGGCCCAGAACGGAAAGTATCTCTCCCTCCTGAACCGACAGAGCTGCGTCCCGGATGACCGGAACGCTGTTGTAGCGGAAGTTCAGTCCGTCGACCTGTAGAATCATCGTTTTGCCCTGGCGACGAGTAGGTAGATGAACAGAGGCCCCCCTAACAGCGAGGTGAGGATTCCCACCGGAAGGACCATCGGGGACAGTACGGTTCTGGCCGCTGTGTCAGCTGCCAGCAGAATAACGGCGCCTATCAGGGGAGAGGCGACGAGCAAAAAGCGGTGGTCTCCCCCCAGAATCCGCTTGGCTATGTGCGGGGCCAGCAGTCCGATAAAGGCGATAATTCCAAAAAAGGAGACAACCACTGCCGACAGAAGGGAGGCGGCGACCATACCGGAAACCCTGACCGCTCCGGTGTGGACACCGAGTCCCTTGGCCGCCTCTTCCCCCGAGTCCAGAGCATTGAAGTCCCAGCGGTAATAGAGAAACAGCAGACCTACCGGCAGCAGCGTGAGTGCGGTAATCGTGAGCACCTGATAGTCAGCCCGGCCCAGATCGCCGAAACTCCAGGAAACTATGCTGGCCAGCTGTATGCTGTCGGCCAGGTACTGCATGAGGGTGAGTCCGGCGGAGAAGAGCGAGCCGATGGCAATACCTGCCAGGACAATACTCTCAGCGGAGATTCTGGTTAAGACTGCCAGCAGGAGAATGGCCATGGTGGAGAGGATGCAGAAGAAGAAGGCGGACAAAG